>NZ_JALKAZ010000001.1:2455000-2551901 GCF_023016005.1 Erythrobacter sp. F6033
CACCTTCAACCTGCTCATGCCTAGATCGCCGGGGTTCGGGTCTAATCCAACATACTCAGTCGCCCTATTCAGACTCGCTTTCGCTTCGCCTACACCTAACGGCTTAAGCTTGCATGCTAGATTAAGTCACTGACCCATTATGCAAGAGGTACGCTGTCACCCCCTATGGGGCTCCAACTGCTTGTAAGCATCCGGTTTCAGGTACTGTTTCACTCCCCTAATCGGGGTGCTTTTCACCTTTCCCTCACGGTACTGTGTTCGCTATCGGTCATGTACGAGTATTTAGGCTTGGAGGGTGGTCCCCCCATGTTCAGACAGAATTTCACGTGTTCCGCCCTACTCAAGTCCTTTTCTAGTCTTTTCGCATACGGGACTATCACCCACTATGGTCTCACTTTCCAGAGAGTTTTGCTAATAATAGAAAAGGCACTGGCCTGGTCCGCGTTCGCTCGCCACTACTAACGGAATCTCGGTTGATGTCTTTTCCTCCGGGTACTGAGATGTTTCAGTTCCCCGGGTTTGCTTCACCAAAGCTATATATTCACTAAGGTGATACCTTATCCACCTCTCTCGTTACCCCCGAAGGAATAATGAAAGAAATGGTGAAGGTGGGTTTCCCCATTCGGAAATCGCCGGATCAAAGATTGCTCACATCTCCCCGACGCTTATCGCAGCGTGCCACGTCCTTCTTCGCCTGTACATGCCAAGGCATCCACCAAATGCTCTTACCTCACGCTTGAGAATCCACACCATCAACGACAGGTCTGCATAAAGTCCTGCGCGTCTTAACGATGATGAGGAGAAATTATCTCAGCTAGATAATTTATTTGATTGATTTTGTAGTGATATCAGTCGCGTACGGATCTCTAACCCTAAGGTCAGAACCCTGCGACGATACCGCCACGGCATCGATTTAAAAACCCATTCACAATGTCAAACGTTCGGCGACCAATGCCGCCTACTCGGCCCAAGTAAACTCGGGCGAGATCTCTTTCTTTTCATCCTGGAGTATCAAGTTGTCTGGTGGAGCCTATCGGGATCGAACCGATGACCCCCTGCTTGCAAAGCAGGTGCTCTCCCAGCTGAGCTAAGGCCCCTAAAGACCAGACAATAACTGGTAGGTCCGAGTGGATTTGAACCACCGACCTCACCCTTATCAGGGGTGCGCTCTAACCAACTGAGCTACGGACCTACACTCCTCGAGCGGCCGTTAGACCGCGAGGGGCGTGAGCCAGCTCAGGTGTTTACCGCACGCACAGCTTTACAGCTGCCCGTGGGCAATCTCCAGTGATGAAAGGACATGAGGACGACGGCAATGTTCTTTGGAACTTGCGAAGCACTTCCGAACGCTAGGTTCGGCGCTTTCGCTTGTATCCTTAGAAAGGAGGTGATCCAGCCGCAGGTTCCCCTACGGCTACCTTGTTACGACTTCACCCCAGTCGCTGATCCCACCGTGGCTAGCTGCCTCCTAAAAGGTTAGCGCACTATCTTCGGGTGAAACCAACTCCCATGGTGTGACGGGCGGTGTGTACAAGGCCTGGGAACGTATTCACCGCGGCATGCTGATCCGCGATTACTAGCGATTCCGCCTTCATGCTCTCGAGTTGCAGAGAACAATCCGAACTGAGATATCTTTTGGAGATTAGCTAACCCTCGCGGGATCGCTGCTCACTGTAGATACCATTGTAGCACGTGTGTAGCCCAGCCTGTAAGGGCCATGAGGACTTGACGTCATCCCCACCTTCCTCCGGCTTATCACCGGCAGTTTCCTTAAAGTGCCCAACTAAATGATGGCAACTAAGGATGAGGGTTGCGCTCGTTGCGGGACTTAACCCAACATCTCACGACACGAGCTGACGACAGCCATGCAGCACCTGTCACTAGGTCCCCGAAGGGAAGGAATCTGTCTCCAGAAACCGTCCTAGGATGTCAAAGGCTGGTAAGGTTCTGCGCGTTGCTTCGAATTAAACCACATGCTCCACCGCTTGTGCAGGCCCCCGTCAATTCCTTTGAGTTTTAATCTTGCGACCGTACTCCCCAGGCGGATAACTTAATGCGTTAGCTGCGCCACCCAAGCTCTATGAGCCCGGACAGCTAGTTATCATCGTTTACGGCGTGGACTACCAGGGTATCTAATCCTGTTTGCTCCCCACGCTTTCGCACCTCAGCGTCAATAATTGTCCAGTGAGTCGCCTTCGCCACTGGTGTTCTTCCGAATATCTACGAATTTCACCTCTACACTCGGAATTCCACTCACCTCTCCAATATTCTAGCTATCTAGTTTCAAAGGCAGTTCCGGGGTTGAGCCCCGGGATTTCACCTCTGACTTGAATAGCCGCCTACGCGCGCTTTACGCCCAGTAATTCCGAACAACGCTAGCTCCCTCCGTATTACCGCGGCTGCTGGCACGGAGTTAGCCGGAGCTTATTCTCTAGGTACTGTCATTATCATCCCTAGTAAAAGAGCTTTACAACCCTAAGGCCTTCATCACTCACGCGGCATTGCTGGATCACGGTTTCCCGCATTGTCCAATATTCCCCACTGCTGCCTCCCGTAGGAGTCTGGGCCGTGTCTCAGTCCCAGTGTGGCTGATCATCCTCTCAGACCAGCTATAGATCGTCGACTTGGTAGGCCATTACCCCACCAACTATCTAATCTAACGCGGGCCCATCTAAAGGCGATAAATCTTTGGTCCGAAGACATTATCCGGTATTAGCTCAAATTTCTCTGAGTTATTCCGAACCTAAAGGCAGGTTCCCACGCGTTACGCACCCGTGCGCCACTAACCCCGAAGGGTTCGTTCGACTTGCATGTGTTAGGCATGCCGCCAGCGTTCGTTCTGAGCCAGGATCAAACTCTCAAGTTTGTGTCACATACTAAACAAGCACGGGGAAAACCCCGCTGACCTGCTTGGCATGAGCTTCAAGGAGCCGATAACCTGCTGTCAAACGTAATGGATACGAATGAACATGCATCATCAAAGCCAGGCGTGGTGCCCGACTAGGATGTGGCAATCGGCATAAGTTAACCGGTATCCGAGGCCTTAAAACCCTCGGACCGGGCGCCGTCGCCCACATGTCCCTTCATCAAAAACTAACAATGTCAAAGAGCCAACCAACATAAAGAAGCGGACAGCAATAGTTTCCCCGATTTACACCGGGGGACCGGCTATCCGAATATATTGGCGACCAACTCAGTGAAGCGGTTAGAAACCGTCTGCGCCGCGTTGGTGGAGCTCATCTAGGCGGGGTCGGAGATTCGGTCAACGCCTTTTTGAACTTTTATTTCAAAGAAACGCATTTTTCGCAGAATTCCGCGGTTTCCCGCCCTTCAGAACACGTTGGAAATGGGGTTTAAGGCCCACATTACAAGGGGTCATTAACGATTGAGGCCCGCTTTCACCGCTGATTCCAGCATGAATCGATGATTCAAACCGACCAAATATTCACCTTTTCCGTCTAACCCGCCCATTAATGAGTGCGCAGACGCCTGATTCTGATTCTTTCGCCCCTTTAAAGGCCGGTGAAAGCGCCACCTCCCGTGATTCGGGAGAGGCTGAGGCTATGCGCCCAGACAGCGACAATGGATTCGCATCTCGTGTGCGCTCAGCCGTCGCGTGGCGGTGGGGTACACAGGTCGCCGCGCAGATCATTACGTGGACTTCGACGATTCTTGTCGTCCGCTTGCTCGACCCAACCGATTATGGCCTGTTCGCCATGAGCCAGGTTGTGATCACAGCCCTCGCCTTTTTGAACGGTCAAAGTTTTGCGACATCTATTGTCCAGACAGACCGTATTGATGAGCGTCGCGTGGCGCAGGTGTTTGGCATGCTTCTTATTGCCAATGGTACGCTGGCGATCATCCAGTTCCTTTCCGCTCCCTATGCGGCCGCCTATTTCGGTGAACCCATGGTCGCGAACCTACTGCGCGTTCAGGCGGTCATCTTTCTGACGATCCCCTTCATCGCCCTCCCCACAGAATGGCTCGCGCGGCAATTGCAGTTCCGCAAACAGGGTCAGGTCAACATCACCTCCGCGATTGTCGGCGCGGTGCTGGCGCTTGTATTGGCGTGGCTTGGATACGGAGTGTGGGCGCTGGTCTATGCGCCGATCGCTATGTTCGTGACGAAGGCGATCGGGCTGACCATCGCCTCTGGCCTGCGCATCAAACCAATCTTCAACCCTAGCGGCGCGTGGGACATGGTGACGTTTGGCGGCACTCTTACCCTGTGTCAGCTGTTCTGGATCATCCAGAGCCAGAGCGACATCGTGATCGCGGGCCGATTGCTCTCGACCTATGATCTTGGCCTCTATTCAGAGGCGCTCTTCCTGACGTTGATCGTGACTGGCCGGTTTATCCCGCCAATCAACGAAGTCGCGCTGGCCGCCTATTCAGAGCTTCACCGCGCGAAGAAGCCTCTCGGACCTTACTTCCTAAAGACCGCCCGTATGGTGATGACGGTGAGCGCGCCGATATATGTCGGCCTCGCGCTTACAAGCGAACCTGCAATCCTGACCTTGTTCGGTGAAAAGTGGGCGGGCATGATTCCGATCGTCGGCGGCCTCGCATTGGTGATGCCGGCATTTGCGATGCAGTTGATCTGTTCGCCCGTAACAAACGCGATGGGCCGACCGCGCGTTTACCTGTTCACCTCTATCTGCGGCGCGATCATCATGCCGACTGCATATATATGGGGCGTCAATGGCGGCTTCTTTGACGGGGAAACCGGCGCTTTGGGCCTCGTCCACGCATGGTGGGTGGCAGCACCAGCGCTTCTTATAGTGACGCTAACAATGACTTTACCCCGCATTGGCGTCTCCCCATGGGCATTACTACGCGAACTCGCACCGATTGCCTTGGCATGCGGAGCGATGGCTGCCGCTGTCCTGACGGTACAGCGTTTTGCGCCGATAGAGATGCCGATTCTCGACCTCGCAGTTAGTGGCGCCGTTGGCGCGTCTGTATACGCAGCAACATTCTGGTTCGGCTTCCGTCCATTGGTGCGTGAAACATGGGCTATGTTGCGTCAGCGCGAAACAGTTGCCAGCGCACCCGCAATCCATAGCCCGACATAGGGCTTTTGCAGAAAATGCGCCCTCGCAATTTGGGCGTTGTTCTTTCCTCTGTTACTCTCTGGGTCCACCGGAGAGGAAATACGATATGCGCAACACCCTGGCTTTCGCGGCAGCACCGCTGGTTTTGCTCGCCACAGCGGCAAGCGCCAATTCGAGCGCAAGCGCGGTCGAGCCTCCCGCTACCATCAAAGCAGTGACGCAAGGCCCGATTGGTCCTGACCTCGCCAATCCCAACACCGAAATTCTGGATCTCGAGGAGGAGCGCAATCGCCGTCTAACGATCCCGGTCACTATAGAAGGCGCCGGTCCATTCAACTTCCTGATCGACACGGGCAGTCAGGCAACCGCCGTCACGCACAGGATCAATGACAGTCTTTCGCTAACGCCGCTCGGCACAGCGACTCTTGTCGGAATGGCCAGCCGCCGCCCTGTCGATGTGGTCGAAGTAAACAATCTCGTTGTCGGCACGCACACCATTCATAATCTCACAGCGCCCGTATTGAACAGCAATCATGTAGGTGCAGACGGTATTATCGGTCTCGACAGTCTACAGGATTTTCGTGTCCTGATCGATTTCCGCGAAGAGACCATTGCGCTTCAGGATATGACCAAGAAGCAATCACGATCAGGTTTTGAGATTATCGTGAAGGCACGCCAGAAACTCGGGCAGCTATTGATCACCGATGCAGTGGTTGAAGGTGTGCGAGCAACCGTGATCATCGATACCGGCGCGCAATCTAGCCTAGCGAACAACGCGTTGCGTGACCGCATCAGAGCGCGGCGGTCACAGGAAGTGACAACGATGGATGTGAACGGCGTCACCATGATCGGCGATGTCGCCAATATCCGCTCGCTGAAGATACAGGGCCTAGCACTGACCAATGTCCCGCTCGCCTTTGCCGACGCCCCTGCATTTGAAGCGCTGGGCCTTAAGGATAAGCCGGTCCTTTCGCTCGGCATGCAACATCTGAAAATTTTTGACCGGGTCGCAATCGATTTTGCAAATAAGCGGATCATGTTCGATGTGCCGCGCGACATTGCCCGCGCACTTAGAAAGAGCAAACGCGAGGGCGCCCTTCGCCCGTTCAATCAGTAGAGCTTTTGGCGGCGATAGAAGTGCGCGCCTTGCCTAATTGACAAGCCGCGCCCACATGCAGCGGCGCAATGCCGCCTGATACCGCCAGTTCCGATAGACCGACCGCGCCAGATGCCGAAGGTTGGGCAACGCTTAAGCGCTTCCTTCCCTATCTCTGGCCTGCCGGAAACTGGTCGCTGCGCCGCCGCATCATCTTTGCGATGGTGTTTGTGTTGGGGGCCAAGGGAGTCACGCTTGCCCTGCCTTTCGCTTATAAAGGAGCAGCCGATGCGATGGCGGGACCGGTTGGCGACGGGCTGACAGTCGCGCTCGCACTGGTCACGGCTTACGGGCTGGGCCGCTTCACATCTTTGCTGTTCGACAATTTGCGCAACATCGCTTTTGAGCGGGTTGGCCAGGCAGCCACATTGGCTCTGGCCCAGGACGTGTTCCATCGGCTGCACCGGCTGAGCCTGCGCTTCCATCTCAACCGGCGCACGGGAGAGGTCACCAAGATTATCGAACGCGGCACGAAGAGCATCGATTCGATGCTCTACTTCCTGCTGTTCAACATCGCGCCGACCTTTATCGAGCTGATCGCGGTCGGCGTTATCTTCTATATCAATTTCGGGTGGGAGCTGGTCGCGGCGACCGGCCTGACCGTGGTGGCTTATATTGCGGTCACGCGCTGGATCACCGAATGGCGCACCAAGCTGCGGCGCGAAATGAACGATCTCGACGGTCAGGCACTTCACCGCGCAGTGGATTCGCTGCTCAACTTTGAAACGGTGAAGTACTTCAACGCAGAAAGCCGCGAGGAAGAGCGCTATTCTGGCGCGGCGAAGGCCTATGCCGAGGCGGCGATTAAATCCGAAAACTCGCTTGGCCTGCTAAACATTACCCAATCGCTGATCACCAATGCCCTGATGGCGGGTGCGATGGCCTACACCGTCTGGGGTTGGAGCAAGGGCGATCTGACAGTTGGCGATCTGGTGTTCGTGAACACTTACCTGATGCAGCTGTTCCGCCCGCTTGATCTGCTCGGCTGGGTGTATCGGACCATCCGTCAGGGGCTGGTCGACATGGCCGAGATGTTCAAGCTGATGGATACCGATGTCGAAGTGCGTGATGCGCCGGATGCCAAGCCGCTCACAGTAGAAGAACCGCATGTCGCATTCGACAATGTAACGTTCGAATACGAAGATGGCCGCACGATCCTGAATGGCCTCAGTTTTGAAGTGCCCGCTGGTTCCTCGCTGGCAATTGTTGGCCCATCAGGCGCGGGCAAGAGCACCATCGGACGGCTGCTGTTTCGCTTTTACGATCCACAAGGCGGGCGCATTCTGATCGATGGTCAGGATATCGCGAGCGTGCAGCAAGACAGCGTTCGCGCCGCAATTGGCATAGTTCCGCAGGACAGCGTGTTGTTCAATGACACGCTGCGGTACAACATTGCCTATGGCGCAGAAGATGCAGACGAAAGCGACGTCGTAACCGCAGCCAAAGATGCTGCATTGATGCCTTTGATCGAACGGCTGCCCGATGGCTTTGATACCACTGTCGGCGAGCGCGGGCTCAAGCTGTCCGGCGGAGAGAAGCAGCGTGTCGCGATCGCGCGGACGCTGGTGAAGAATCCGCCAATCCTCTTACTCGATGAGGCCACAAGCGCGCTGGACACGCGAACCGAGCGCGAAATCCTCGGCACGCTCAAGCGGCTTGAAGAAGGTCGCACGACTATCGCGATTGCACATAGGCTTTCGACCGTGGCCGATGCCGACCGTATTCTGGTGCTTGATGGCGGAAAACTTGCAGAAAGCGGCACGCATGGCGAGCTGCTCACAAAGAATGGACTCTACGCCGAAATGTGGGCGCAGCAGGCCGCCGAACAGAATGAAGAAGGCGAGACGGCAGAGTAACCGCCCCGCCCTGCATCATTTTTATGGCGCGGGGTCGGACGCCGCTTCCGCCTTCATCAAGTCTGCGCTTTCAAGGTAGAGAGAGTCTGCGGGTATCACTTCGACATTGTCGCGCAGCGCCCGCAGGTCATCGATAAATTGCTTTGCATCGCCAACGATCACTAGAGTCGCTTTGGCCGGGTCAACATATGTGCGCGCCGCCGCGCTTGCGGCATCGGCATCGACGCTTTCCAACCGCTCCGCGAACTTCACCGCTTCCGAAGGCTCTAACCCTTGCTGAAGCAGCGTGGAAACGGTTCCGTTGAAGCCGCCGCTGGTTTCCAAGCGGCGGGCATTGGCACCCGACATGAAAAGTCGCCGTTTGGCGAGCAGATCATCGGAAAGCGGTTCGCTCCCAAGGCGGGCAAATTCATCAAGGAATATCTTCGCCACTTCGTCAGCGGTTTCATTCTTTGTCTGGGCGCTCGCCTGAAGGATCGATTCGTCGATGCGATCGGCAAAGCCCGAATAGGCGCCATAGCTCAGCGAGCGTTTGGTGCGGACTTCCTCAAACAAGCGCCCGCTTGATCCGCCACCCATCACGCTGTTCGCAAGTTCGAGCGCGTAGAAATCCTCGCCGGTGCGCGACGGCGCACGGACAGCTGCGATCACGGCGGCTTGCCCGGCATCGGGCATGTCGACAACGATGGTGCGAACTGGCTGCGGATCGCCAGCGGCCTCTGCTGGCACATCAGCTGCAGGCGTATCGACAGCCCAGTCGCCAAACATCGCCTCGGCAGTTTCCATCGCCAATTCAGGAGAAATCCCGCCGCTGACAACGATCTGCATCGCGTCCGGATGAAAATAGGCTTCGCGGTGCGCGACCAAATCATCGCGCGTGATCGCCGCCAAACTTTCCGAAGTTCCGCCCGGTTGAGTGCCATAGGGCGCATCGCCATACATCACGACGCGCGTGATAAAGCGTGAAAGACCGCCCGGTTCTTTCATCGATACACGCAGCCCATTGACGGCGCGATCACGCTCGCGGTTAAATTCTTCCTGCGGGTAGGTCGCATAGCGCACAATGCGCGCGGCCATGTCTCCCGCTTCCCCCAAATTGGCAACCGGCGCGGTCAAGCTGAAACTGGTCCCATCGCTGCCTGCACCGCCGCCGAATGACGCACCCAAGCTTTCAAACTTGGCAGCGATGCTTTGCGCATCAGCCCCAAGCACGCCTTTATCGGCCAGCCCTGCGGCCATTTGAGCGATGCCAGCTTTGGCGCGCTGATCGGTTTTGCTTCCGCCGGGGAACAACATGGAGATGGTCGCGATAGGCACTTCGCCGGTTTGGACAGCAACAACTTTGATGCCGTTGGACAATGTGCCCTCAACGATTTCAGGCGCGGCCACATCTGGGGTTGCCCCCGGTCCGGGAGGAGCCATGCGCTCGCCTTCTGGTTTGACCTCGCGGATTTCGCCTGTTGCAGGCGGCAGGGTGCGGAACTCCGGCATCGGAGTGGGATTGGCATAGGAGAACGCGTCATCCTCACCCGAAGTGTAAGTGATGGCCACACGTTTTTGCGGATCAAGATATTTCGCGGCGACACGCATAACGTCTTCTGCAGTCACCGAAGTAATTTCGCCAAGGCGTTTGTCAGCAAATTCAGGGTCACCGGAAGACACCAATGCCTCGCCCAGCTCAAATGCCCGGCCTCGCGCCGTTTCGCGGCGACGCAGAGTGCTGGCAACGATTTCGCTTTTCGCTTCAGCGAGCTCGGCAGCGGTCACAGCCTCGGAGCGGATACGCTCGATTTCGCTATCGAGCGTTGAGGTTGCCTGCTCCATTTTGTCTTCGCCAGATACCACCGCGTATGTAGCGATTTGACCGGCCTCGCGGAACATAAGAACGCTTGCGGCGGCTTGAACCGCCTGTCCGCTGCGCACCAGTGCATTGTCGAGGCGGCTGTTTTCGCCGCGTACCAGAATGGCCTCCATCACTTCCAGAGCAGCAGCATCGGGATCGGTCACTGGCGGTGCTTTCCACACCGCGCCCACAACGGGCAACGGCACATTGGGAGCCGTCGCATTCACTTCGCGCGGCTGGGTGATTTCCGGCTCGCGCTCGGCAATCGCAAGATCAACAGGATTGGAGCGCGGCGCGATGTCAGCGAAATATTCGTCAACGAGGCCGCGCAGATTGCCCATCTCGAAATTGCCTGCGACGATCAATGTCGCGGTGTCAGGGCCGTAATACGCTTCGTAAAATGCGCGCGCATCATCCAATGTCGCGCTGTCGAGATCTTCGATTGAACCGATACCGGGGCGGCGATGCGGCATCGTGTCGTAAACGTTTTCAGGGATCACAAAGCGTTGAAGCCGACCATAGGGAGGCGCGAGCACACGCTGGCGCAGCTCCTCTTTCACCACGCCGCGTTCGGTTTCGAACACTTCAGTATCGACAACAACATTCGCCATCCGCTCACGATGCGTCCACAGCATCGTTTCGAGATAGGCGGCGGGCACTTGTTCGAAGTAATTCGTGCGGTCGACCCAGTTAGAGGCATTGCGCGTGCCGCCAATATCCGCGGTCAGACCGTAAATCATATTGTAAGGCATATTCTCGGTCTTGCGGCTGAGAATATGTTCGAACAGATGGGCAAAGCCGCTGCGCCCCTCGGGGTCCAGCTTTGATCCGATATCGTACCAGAGCGAAGTTGTGACCGTGCTGGTCGTATCGTCTGGGATCGCGATGACGCGCAATCCATTATCCAGCGTCCACATCGTGTATTCGATCTTTGGCGCTGTCAGCTCGGTCGTATCCCCGCTCGCATGGTCATCTGCCAATGCAGGTGTGCTTGCGATCAAGGCAGTGGCGGCCGCGCCCGCCAGCATCCAAGTCGTTTTCATGATGTCAGTCCCCGTTGGTATTTTGCAGGCTCGGTTAAAGCCTGTGCGCACGCCTCACTCAAGAGGGAACGGGGATTCCGACTGCAAAGCGCCGAATCTTATCGACGCGCGTCTTGGGAAAGCTGTTTCAGGATCGTCATCGCTTCCTCGCGCCGATCCCATGGAACGAAGAGATGATCGTGGTGAAACGCTGCAATGACATTACAGGCGATGCCCGCTTTTGCGAGCCCGTTTGCCACCGCTGCGGTGAGGCCTACACCTTCGAGGTCAGAATGCACCTGAAGCGTGATACCCGCAAAGTGCGGTGCGGGGTGATCCTCTTTCGCGCGTATCACGAGGGTCGCGCCTTCTTCCTCACGGATAAAGGCAAACATTGTCCCGATCAGATCAATAAAGTCGTTTTCGGGCCCATGCTGGACAAACCGGTAAGGCCGTTCGTGAAGCTGCGGCTCCATGCCCGCCAGCATTCCTTCAAGATCGCTGACCGGCTTGCTCATTACAGGATGTATTTCGAAAGATCGGTGTTGCCCGCGAGGCCTTCCAAGCGCTCACGCACATAGGCAGCGTCGATCGTGATCGTCTCGCCGACATGATCTTCGGCTTCAAAACTGATCTCTTCCAGGAGCTTTTCCATCACCGTCTGCAAACGCCGGGCGCCGATATTCTCGACGTTTTCGTTCACAGTCGCCGCAATCTTGGCGACTTCCTGCACAGCGTCATCACGAAAATCGAGCTCGACTTTTTCCGTACCGATCAGCGCCTTGTATTGCACAACCAGATTGGCGCGGGTTTCGGAAAGAATGCGAACGAAGTCCTCTTCGGTGAGCGCGCGCAGCTCGACACGGATCGGCAATCGGCCCTGCAATTCCGGTAGCATGTCCGATGGCTTGGCGAGGTGAAACGCACCGCTGGCGATGAACAGCACATGGTCCGTTTTCATCGGACCATATTTGGTGCTGACCGTGGTGCCTTCGATCAGCGGCAACAGATCGCGCTGCACACCTTCCCGGCTGACCGATCCTCCACGCACATCGCTGACTGCGATCTTGTCGATCTCATCGAGGAAAACGATGCCGTTGGTCTCTGCATTTTCCAGAGCGACACGGGCGACATCATCCTGATCCATCCGCTTTTCGGCTTCTTCCTCGACCAGCTTGTCCCACGCATCGGGTACGCGCAGCTTACGCTTTTTGGTCGGGGCTTTGCCCATCGCCTTGCCCAGCATATCGGACAGGTCGATCATGCCCATATTGCCACCAGCACCGCCCATATCGAACGGCATTAATGGCGCTTCAGTCACGTCGATTTCAACCTCGGTTTCATTCATCGAATTGTCGACGATCCGTTGACGGAAACTTTCGCGGGTGGCTTCGCTGGCATTTTGACCGACGAGAGCATCCAGCAAACGCTCCATTGCGGCTTCGCTGGCGGCCTCGCGCACAGCATCACGGCGGCGATCTTTTTCCAGCCGGATCGCTTCTTCGACCAAATCGCGCGCAATCTGTTCTACGTCGCGGCCAACATAGCCGACTTCGGTAAACTTGGTCGCTTCGATCTTCACAAACGGCGCTTCGGCCAGCTTGGCCAGACGGCGGCTGATTTCGGTTTTACCGCAGCCCGTCGGGCCGATCATCAGGATGTTCTTGGGCGTGACTTCATCGCGCAGATCACTGCCTAGCCGCTGGCGACGCCAACGATTGCGCAGCGCCACGGCGACAGCACGCTTGGCATCTTTCTGGCCGATAATGTGATCATCGAGAGCGGCCACAATGGCCTTTGGAGTGAGGTTGTCTGTCATTGGTCCTGAATATCCGGTGCGCGAGCGTAAGGGGCCGCGTTAAACTGTTTCGAGTGTCACATTGCCATTGGTGAAGACGCAGATATCGGCGGCAACCGCCATCGCTTTGCGCGCAATCTGTTCGGCATCGTCTTCGTATTCGGCGAGCGCGCGGGCTGCGGCGAGCGCATAATTGCCGCCAGATCCGATCGCAGCGATGCCGCCTTCGGGCTCCAGCACATCGCCATTGCCGGTGAGCACCAGCAGGCTTTCATCGTCCGCAACGATCATCAATGCTTCGAGATTGCGGAGGTATTTGTCCGTCCGCCAATCCTTGGCGAGTTCAACAGCGGCGCGCATCAGCTGGCCGGAATATTGCTCCAGCTTCGCCTCTAACCGTTCAAACAGAGTGAAAGCGTCTGCCGTTGCGCCTGCGAAACCGGCGACGACTTTGCCGCCCTCGCCGATCCGGCGAACTTTGCGCGCGTTCGGCTTCATAACGGTGTTGCCCATGGACACTTGCCCGTCGCCCGCAATCACGGTTTTGTCCCCGCGCTTAATGCCGACAATGGTGGTCCCATGCCACTGGATCAGGCCGTGGCTCGCGTTTTCGTTGCTCATGGCCTGCGATATGGGATGTGAATATGCCGGATCAAGCAGGCACTATGCTGGCAGGGTGCTTCGCTTACGCGCCCGGCCCACCGGGACCGCCGCCCTGACCAACCTGACCGATATTGCCAAACAGGTCTTCGAGGAAGCCACGTTCCCGGCCGAGAGTTGGCGTCTTGTCGCCATCCGGCTGGAGATAGACGACATTTTCAACGCCGCTGCGATTGACCGAAGCGACATTGCCAGCCTCGTCAAACTTCACTTCAAGCACGGAGTGTGTGCGAATGCGCGGGCGTACAAACGGCTTACGGCCCGTTACGCTGGAAATGTAATACCAGGTCGGCTCACCATACTGGCTGGTAAAAGTCGGGCGTCCCAAAGTGCCTTCGACAGACCGCTGGTTATCAATGCCCGGCTGGATCGACTGGGTCAGGACCCGATCCACCACATAGCCGCGCGATTCGCGGATCGAGGAACACGCCCCGAGCGCAAGCAGTGCGCCTGCCATAAGTGCCGCTTTGCCAGCGATACCGAAAACTCGTGTTGGTTGGCTCATGGTGCCCGTCTATTCCCGTCTGATCTTTCGTTGCCGCTTTAAGGCGGCATACTATATGTGTTTGATACGGCCTTAAGGCGAAGCCAGCGGCCTTGCAATGTCGCTGCGCCCACGAATTGGGGTGAACCGGTTGAATTGCGCATGAATGCGGCGCATTTGAGCCGGAACGCCAGAGGTGATTGCGGGTTATACCGGGCAAGACCTGTCAGAAAGAACGAAACACGCATGTCATTCCTTTCCAAGCTTTTGGGCACTGCTCCCGATCCACGCGAAGGCGTACGCCCGCTGTGGCACCGCGTGATCGAGTTGGCGCGTGAACCATCATTCTATTCGGAATGCGGTGTCGCGGATTCGGTGAATGGCCGGTTCGATCTGATTACCGCGATCCTGTGTACCGTAATGGTGCGGATTGAAGCGACCGATATGCGCAGCGAAAGTGCGTTGCTGGCCGAATTGTTTGTCGAGGATATGGACGCGCAACTGCGCGAATTTGGCATCAATGATGTTGTCGTTGGCAAACATGTCGGGAAACTGATGAGCGTGCTCGGCGGCAGGCTTGGTGCCTATCGCAGCGCTTTGACCGAAAAAGACCGTGCAAAGCTGACAGCCGCAATCACCCGCAATGTGAATTTCGCAGATGAGGAAAACCCGAATGCGGGCTGCGTTGCGGACAAGCTGCTAGCACTCGCTGAGCGACTGGCCGGTTACAGCGATGAAGACATGTTGGATGCGAGCGGCGTCCGGTGACCGAAGTCGAGCTTAGCCGCCCTACCAAAACGCGCCCCATCCCCGGCGGCACAATCACCGTAGAAGCCGACGAGACAGAACGCCGCCGCCTCGCCGGACGGTTTGGCCTGACATCCATCGAGCTTCTTCGCGCAGAGATTGAGTTGGAAGACAAAGGCAAAGCCATCCGCGCCACCGGCACCGTCGAGGCGCGATTCATTCAACGATGCGCGGTCTCGTTTGAAGATTTCCCCGTCACCTTGTCAGAGCCGCTCGATTTGCGTTTCGTACCCGAAGGGACGCTGGCGGAAAGCCATGACGAGGAAATCGAACTCGAAGCAGACGATTGCGACGAGATCGAATATTCGGGCGACACATTCGACCTGGGCGAAGCGGTCGCGCAGACGCTCGGCCTCGCGATTGATCCCTACGCCGAGGGGCCCAATGCCGATGAAGCCCGCAAGACCGCCGGCATCGTCGAAGAAGGCGAGCAAGGCGGAGCATTGGCCGACGCGCTGGCTGCGCTCAAGAAGGGTTGAACGCCTATGCCTTGGGTGGACGCGGGTCGCGAAACCCTTTCCACTTCGCATCATAGAACCAGTCGCATTCAAGACCGGGCAAGGCACGTTCTAACGCTTTGAACTGCGATCTGGGCGCGTTAAGAGCCGTGTTGAGCAGCCTTAGGCTCACCATAGAATGCAGCGGTGCCAGGTCCTGATCCTCGATCCGGGTGGATCGCAGCAATAAAGCCTCAAGTTGGAAGCCTCTCAAAGGTTCAAGGCTTTGAATCCTTTGATCGGTGTGCCTACTGCCTTCGATTCCAAAAACCCTAAGACGCGGCGCAAGCGGTTTGAGCCAGTCGAGTGTGGTCATAGCCTTGGCGTTTTCGATCAAGAGCGCCTCCAACTTGGGAAGCTCCAACAGAGGTGTGAAGTCATCAATATTGCGCGGGCTGTCGATCCTGAGGAACCGCAGTTCGCGCAGCTTTTTGAGAGGAGACAGATCCTTCGCTGTCGTGGGCCAGTCCAGATCGAGATATTGCAGACCTGCGAGTTCGCACAGCTCGTCAAGGTAAGCCTGATCGGTGCCTTCAGCGAGCAACGCCTTTAGGGCCGTCTTACCACCTATGCCGCAGTGGGATTTCTTCTCGCGCTTGAGCTGAGCCGCCGCAGCCCCATCAGGAACCGCGGAAGCGTCCAAGTAGCGGCCCGCATCGGGCCAATGCCGCGTTATATGTGCGGCGTACAAGGCACGCGTATCTGTCATGAACAGCTTGGCTTGGGTCCGGGCCTAGAACGGGATGTCATCATCCAGATCATCGTAACCGCCGCCCGATGCGCCACCTGAGCCGCCACCGCTTCCGCCGCCGCCTTGGTTCCAGCCGCCACCAGAGCCTCCGCCCTGATCGCCGCCGCCTTGGCCTCCGCCGTAACCGCCGCCGGAGCGAGCGCCGCCACCGCCGCCGCCTTGAGCGCCGTCGAGCATGGTGAGCGAGCCGTTGAGTCCGCGGATTACAACTTCGGTTGAGTAGCGATCATTGCCGCTTTGATCTTGCCATTTGCGGGTTTGCAGCTGGCCTTCGATGTAGACCTTTGAGCCTTTTTTCAGGAAGCGTTCGACCACGCCGACCAGCCCTTCGGAGAAGATCGCGACCGTGTGCCATTCGGTGCGTTCCTGACGCTCTCCGGTGTTGCGGTCTTTCCACGTTTCGCTGGTCGCGATGCGCAGGTTGGCGACCTTGCCGCCGTTTTGGAAGCTGCGGATTTCGGGATCAGCCCCGAGATTGCCGATCAGCATGACCTTGTTAAGCGAACCCGCCATCGAGATACCCCTTCAAATGCAATTACGTGTGCGACTCCAATGGTCGCGATTCTCGACGACCATAGGCAAGCATCTCTCGCGGCGCGAGACGTGCACCGGCTTTTCCACCTGAAATGGAGGTTTTTATCGGCTGGGGTAGCGCAGACGACCAAGGAAGCGCGTTAGACTGGGCATTTCGCGGTCCGAATTCAGGAACTGCGCCTTCGCCTTTTCAAACTTCATAACGCCATCAATCCGGCGGTCGAGAAATTCGTAGGTCTTGGCTTTGCCTTCGCTGTCATCATTGACGAACACCGCCAGCGTCGCCGTGTAAATCCCGCCAAGGATAGTGCGCTTTGTATAATGATTGTAATCGGTCGCGGTATCTCCGGCGAGCCGCCACATAATATCCGCCGAACGCCAGCCAAGCTTGAGCGAGCGGCGCGCATTTTGCGGCATTGCCATAATCGCCATCGCGCGCCGGACAGCTTCATCGATGTCGGCCACAGCTTCCAGTCGAAAGGCAACCAGAGTGCGAATACGCTCACGGATTTTCAATTCGGCAAGGCGTTCCTGCGGCCATTCGGCTTCCATCGCCTGATCGACGCTGGTCACCCATGCCTCAATCATTTCCATCGCCCCGCCTTTAAAAGCCAGCTTGGCGATATCGACATCCGCGCCCGCCATTTCTGCCGCCGCGACCAACGCCGTTTCGTTCCAACCATCAAAGATAGCGGAAGCCGCAATATCGGGAGCCAGCGCAACGCGCAGCTCGTCCAAAGTCATGTCGGCGAAATCGGGCGTTGATTGGTTCATATCAGAAAGAAGGCCCGTATTGCTCTTGGGTTCCCTTTTCGCCGCGTTCTTTATCGGCTTTTTCAAACTCAAGCTTGAGCAGCGTGTTCTGGCTCATCAGTTCCATATAATCGCGCGCAGAGCGGCCGGAATTGTCGTTCCGATCTGGATTTGCACCCTGCACAAGCAGCCTGCGGACCAGTTGCGGATTGCGTTGATGCACAGCCGAGATCAGCGGAGTTTCGCCCTGACTATCGGCAACATCCACCTGGGCACCGCCCTTGATAAGCTGCTCGACGCCTTCGAGCATGCCCAATCGGGTGGCGATCTGGATTGGCGCCACGCCTTTTTTGTTGCGGATATTCGGATCGGCTCCGCGTTGGATCAGAAATTTGATCCAAAGTGTATCGCGGCGGTTCGTTGCAATGTGGAGGCCCGTATCACCGGTGGTGATATCGCGCGTGTTGACCAAAGTCTTTCCGACGCCGGGTTCGTTCAGCATGGCGGTCACCGTATCACCGTCCCGTTCATCCACCGCTTCTAGGAATTTGTATCCCGGCGAATAAAGCTGCGCTGCGACCGGCGCGAACGCCGTGATCGCAAGAATGCTTGCCATAATCGCACTGGCAATTGCCCGAGTGCGTCCTAATTTGCGCAAAACGTAAACCAACCCGCTTTGATCCTTTTGTATTGTCTGCCAAATGCATGACAGACATTATGTCTGGAGAGCCCCATTTCAATCGCCCTCTTGGGTGAAGCACAGTTAGCAGAGCATGAACCACCACGCCAAGCCTTCTCGAAATCGTATTTTTGCAAGCCTCGCTGCAGCAGGCGCATTGACCCTGTCAGCATGCGGCGGACCAGCCCCGGATGTGCCGGCAGAGGAGCCTCCGCTAGCAGGAGCCACTATTGGCGGCGAATTCGAGCTCACCGATAGCAAGGGCGAAACGGTGCGATGGGGCGATTTCGAAGGCAAATACCGGATCGTCTATTTCGGTTTTGCATATTGCCCGGATATCTGCCCGAACGACATGAGCCAGCTGGCGCGCGGTTTGAAAACTCTTGAGGCAAGCAACGCAGACAAAGTCGCGATGATCCAGCCGATGTTTATCACTGTCGATCCGGAACGTGACACGCCGGAAGTTGTCGGCGAATTTGTCTCGGCATTCTCGGACAAGTTTATCGGGCTGACCGGGTCGCAAGAACAGGTGAAGGCTGCCGCCGATACATTCCGGGTCTATTACGAACGCGGCGAGGATCTGGATAACGGCCAATACCTCATGAACCACTCGAATATCGCCTATCTCTTTGGCCCTTCGGGTGAGCCACTTGCGACATTGCCCACCGATCTGGGCGCCGATGCTGTCGCGGCAGAAATCGACAAATGGGTGAATTGAGGGATCAGTTTTGGGAACTTCCGCTGACCGATCTCAATCGGGCGGAATGGGAGGCACTCTGCGATGGCTGCGGCAGGTGCTGCCTGCACAAGATCGAAGACGCTGACACCAGCGAGATCGTCGATACCAATATCGCCTGCAAACTGCTCGATACGGGCACCGCGCAGTGCAGCGATTACCGCAACCGCAAAGCCTTCGTGCCCGATTGCCTGCGGCTGACATTGGCAATCGTGGAAGATGTGCCGTGGCTGCCCAAAACCTGCGCCTATCGGTTGCGCGCAGCGGATCGCCCGCTTCACAGCTGGCATTATCTGATCAGCGGCGACCGTGAAGCTGTGAAACACGCGGGCGTTTCTGTTGCCGGGCGCGTTATCAGTGAGACCGATGCCGGCCCGCTTGAACATCATATTGTTGATTGGGATGCGAGCGAGGAGCCCGCATGATCGATTGGCTCAAACGCACATCGAGCGAGCCGGAGATTGAGATTGGCGAGGCGACCTTGCCGATTGTCCTCAAACGGCACCGTACGGCAAAGCGATTGACCATGCGGCTTGCGCCCGATGGCAGCGAGGTTCGCATCACCTTGCCGCGCTGGGCCGACGCCAGCGAAGCCATCGCCTTTGCCCGCGGTCGAAAAGAGTGGCTGACCACACAGCTTGCGAAAGTCCCCGCCAGAACCGCGATTGAACCCGGCAGCGAACTGACTATTCGAGGCAATACCGTCACAGTCCAGTGGGATGCAGCCGCAGCCCGTCGCCCGAAACTGATCGGCGCTGAATTGCATGTTGGCGGACCGCTGGAAGGCCTCGAAACCCGCGTGCGCCGCTGGTTGGAACGTGAGGCGCTGAACCTGTTTGAGGAGGAAACACGGCACTATTGCAATGCCGCGAACCTCGCACCCGTGCCCGTCGGCCTATCCCGCGCGCAAAAAAGGTGGGGCTCATGCTCGGAGAAAAGCCGCATCCGGCTCAATTGGCGGTTGATCCAGGCTCCGGATTTCGTGCGCCGATCTGTTGTCGCGCATGAAGTGACGCATCTCGTCCATTTCGATCACAGCCCCGCTTTTCACGCGCTGCTTGGCAATCTTTACGAAGGCGATATTGGCAAAGCCGACCGATGGCTCAAAACCAACGGACGCAGCCTCTATTCCAGCTTCGGTTAAGCCACCCGCTAATATCTGGCGCGATCCACCTTCAGTCTCTATATTGCGCCCATGTCCTTCGTTTCACGATTCAATCCCAAGACCGGCATTGTCGATTTCTGGCATGAATTCCGTAAGCCCAATCCGCTGCGGGTGCCGATCCTGATCGCCTCGACTATGCCGCTGGTGCTGATGTATTACTGGGTAACGTCGGAAACCGTATATAAAACGCCTGACCGTCCGCAGGTCACCTATATCACCACCTACGATCCCGACCGCAGCGATGCAGAGATTATCGCCAGCAACGAGGAAAATCAGGAAGTGAAGGAACTGCGCGAGGCAAGGGAAGAAGAGATCGCACAGCGCAAGCGTGATCTTTACAAAGCTCTAGGTGCGGCAGCCGGTATGGATGTCGAGCAGATCGAAGCCGAAGCGGACGCGCGCCGCGCTGCCGAAGAGGCTGCAGAGGCAGAGCGCCGCGCGGAATTGTTTGGTCGCGGCGAGGATGATGGAGCCCCTTCAGATGATGCGGGCGCCCCGGCCGAGGATACAGGCTCATAAAGGCCGCGCCGACCACTGATCGCGACTGGATGGAGGCCGCCGCGCGGCTCGCCATGCGCGCTCGCCCTGTCAGCCGCCCCAATCCTGGTGTCGCCGCTCTGCTCGTCCGTGATGACCGCGTGATCGCGCGCGGTTGGACACAGGCCGGAGGCCGACCTCACGCCGAAGCCGATCTGTTGGACCGATTGGAAGGCAATGCCAAGGGCGCGACGCTCTATGTCACATTGGAACCGTGTGCTCACGAATCCGACCGAGGCCCCGCCTGCGCTGATGTCATCGCCGAAGCTCGACCTGCACGGGTTGTGATCGGTCAAGCGGACCCGGACCCTCGCACCGCCGGCAAAGGCATTGCGCGCCTAAAGCGCGCTGGCATCAAAACAGACCTGCTCAATGATCCCGCATCTGCCACATGCCTCTCAGGCTATCTGGCCAAGCAGCGGCTTGGGCGTCCTTATGTCACTCTCAAGCTGGCTGTGTCGCTCGATGGCTGCATCGCGCTGGCAGACGGCACAAGCCAGTGGATCACAGGGGAGACGTCTCGGTCGCACGTCCATGCACAGCGCGCGCGCAATGATGCAATTCTTGTCGGCGGCGGCACATGGCGGGCTGACAAACCGCGCCTCGATGTGCGCCTGCCTGGCCTTGAAGATCGCAGCCCGAAGCGGGTTCTGCTGACACGCGGTGTCTCGCCAGACGATGTTTCGGTTATCAACCGGCCCGAGCAAATCGCCGGCCTTGATGGCGTGCAATATCTCTATGTCGAAGGCGGCGGCGAAACCGCAGCGAGCTTCTTGCGCGAAGATCTGATCGACGAACTTCATATCTACCGCGCACCAATCGTAATCGGAAACGGCCTGCGCGGTATTGGCGATATTGGCCTTACCGATCTGGGCGGCGCCCATGATCGCTGGCAATGCACCCAGCGCCGCCAGCTTGGCAGTGATGAATTCACAGCCTATCTGCGAACCCGCAATTAGGAGCGGCCTTTAAAAATGTTCACCGGAATCGTCACCGCCATCGGCACCATCACCAAAGCGGAGCAGCGCGGCGATTTGCGCGCGCGGATCAATGCGCCGCTCGATCCCGCACGGATCGATATCGGAGCCTCAATCGCCTGTTCGGGCGTGTGCCTGACGGTGGTAGATCGCGGCGGCGAAGCGGGCGATGCGTGGTTCGATGTCGATATTTCCGGCGAGTCCGTCAAACGCACCGTTGCAGGCATGTGGACCGAAGGGCAGTCGCTGAACATCGAACCATCCCTGCGCGTGGGCGACGAGCTGGGCGGGCACATCGTCACCGGCCATGTCGATTCCATCGGCGAAGTGGTGCTCGCCGAAAAGACCGGCGACAGCTGGAAACTGGTGATCCGCGCCCGCGCGGAGATGTCACCCTTTATCGCAGAGAAAGGCTCAATCACCGTCAATGGAGTGTCGCTGACCGTCAACGATGTGCGAGACCGCACGGATAAAACCTGCGACTTCATGCTCAACATCATCCCGCACACCGCCGAGGTGACGACCCTAGGCGTGCTGGGCGTGGGCGATCAGGTCAATCTCGAGATCGACGTGCTGGCGCGGTATCTAAAGCGGATGCAGGGTCTGGCAGCGGCGGGGTGAGCTTGCCCAAATGGTGTAGACGACTCAATTTTCGAATGTGCTGTATGCCGGACACTTCCGAGGAAGTTTGAACACGCACAAAATGAAGCCGAAGAACTTCGAAGTGAAATGCCAGCAACACTCCGTTCTATAAAAACGAATTTTGGATTCAGCGACCTACAAACGTGATGCGCCATCCGTCATCATACTGTTCGGCGACCGCCAGAGACTGGTTTGTGACAGGATGGGAAGTCAAGCATTCGCCGAATGCCGTGCCAGTCGCATCTTGCAATTCAAGCTCGCCATCAAACTCAATGTGTTTGGTCGCGCCTGCATCTCCAATGCTCTTTACACCAGTTACTTCGACGTTGCGCCAATTGGCATCGTTGTAAAACTGAAGCTCCCATCCCCGATATCCCGGGAACGTCCTACTTACAAAAACCTCAGCGCCGTTTCTCGGCCCCTGGGGTATCCTTTTGGTTTGAAATTGCCCCTTTGCCTCCAAGCAGTCGATGAACTCCCGAGGCATGGTAAACTTTGTTCCTGCAACCAATGATTGCTCTTCGATCAGCTGCTGAGCATCTTCCCGGTCGAGGTCCGACGTACAAGCCCCTCCAGTCAATGCCATACCGGTCAGCAAGACGGCGCGAAACGCGCTAATTTTCTGATGGTTCATTGTTGCCCCTCCTAGTCCTTGACACTTCCTTCAATGGAGAAAACATGTCAATAATCGCCAAGACGACTGGGGGTTCGAATTGAAGTATCTCACAAGCTATATTGCAGCAGTGCTCGCGCTTACCTTGAGTGCGTGCGATAGTGTTGCTCAAAACTCTATCAGTCCAAATTCTGGTATGCCTGATGAATTTCAAAGCGTTACCGCCATTAATGGCGGGCGAAAGGCCCCGGTTACTTTTTGGCTTGGAAGACTGAACGGAACTCCGCCTGTGGAGGTCGCTGAGTCAAAGCGAGACGAGCTATGCAAAGAGGTTGCAGGCAACTGCAGCGTTCTACTCTTCAAACAGAATTCAAACATCGATCTGAGTGAGGCATCACAAGTTTTGGCGAGCGGAGACAGAAACTCCATTCTGTCAGTAATGCAGCCACAGCAGCTTGCTGGGAGTTTTACTTCATTTTCCTCCGGTGATCGGGTGATCGATATTGCTAGGCTAGACTGCACAAAATTTTTGGGTGCGATAGATCGACCAACAATCATCTGTGATACCCAGATGGGGAAGCTTGAGGGTCTCGAAATTCCTGAAAGCTTTGAAGGAATCGTGCGTTGGGATTTCATTCAAGAAGACGCAGCAAACATTGAAGGTAAGCAGCCCATTTTGTTAGCCGAACTTGCACCTGAGTCAGATATCGAGGTTGCAGTGGGGGAAGGCGTCGGTCTGTGTCGGCGACTATCAGCAAGAAGCTGTGTTGTGTACTTTTCCTCAAGCGAAAAATCGTTTCCGATCGAGCAAATGAAACGAGCAGTCAAAACCGAATCTTTTTATGATTTGAGACGTCAGTACCGTCAATCTCAGACGCTATTGGGGCAGATTAAGTACGCTCGAACGCGGGAAAAGACAGAAAAAATTGAAATGACATTTCTCTGCTCCATTCCTGTGTCAGTGAATTTTGATGTCGGTCCTTGTATTGAGACATAGCTTTTGAGTTTGGAGTGGATTGGCCCGTTTGTGTCGTGGCTGCTTACCACCGCGCAAAAACCACGCACTCGCACGCATTTCCTACACTACCGCAGACCGCTACCGTCTTCTCGGCTCTTTCACATTGTCGGTCGTCTGGCAGCATAGCCAGAGATGGTGCCCAAAGTTGGACAATTGTCACCTGTGTCCTACACGCCGCTTTTCTCAAAATATCAGAAGCTTAACTCTGTAGGACACGCATGACATGTTGGAGAATGTGTCACCCGTTTCCTACTTCGAGAGAGGCCCGTTTTCGAACCCTTCGCGGGTGATTTCGAATACCCGGTGCAGCAGCCGTGCGCCCTGATACCGTGCCAGCTCGGTGCGGCGGGTGCGCTCTGCTCCGATATTTTCGAGCGCGATTTGGGAGCGGTAATTCGTCTCGCCGACGCGGAAATCGACCCGCTCTACAAACTCGAAAGCATGCGCCAACATCAGGCGCTTCGCCTGGCGGTTGATCCCCTTGCCCCAGCATTTGGTCGCAAAGAAGGTCCAGCCGATCTCGACCGATCCACCATCTTCTGGATCGTGCGCCTGATACCGCGATGATCCGATGACCTCGTCTTTGGTTTTGTCGATAATCGCCAGCGCGCCGCCTTTGGCCATGGCGTCATCAAAGAAGGCGCGAAACACGTCTTCTCGCCAGCGATCATGCATGGGATGCTGTTCCCAGATCGCCGGATCGCTCGCGACAGCAAACAGCGCGTCCCAGTCGCTTTCCTCAAGCGGTCTTATCAGCAGCCGCTCGTTTTCGAGGACCGGCTGACGGTTCACTCGCCGTCTGTTTCCGGGCCTGTTACCTCGGCAATGGCGTCAATAAACTTGTCGATATTGCCCATCGTCAGACCGGCAATGTTGATGCGGCCAGAACCCGCCATGTAGATGCCGTGATCCTCACGCAGCTGCGCCACCTGCTCCTTGGAAACAGGGAGGACGGAGAACAGCCCCTTTTGCGACCCAAGCGGCGCCATATCGACGCTGCCTTGCATTCCCGCCTCGCCTAGCTTCGCACGAACCTGAGCCATACGCTCGCGCATATCCGTCAACTCGTCCTGCCAGACTTGCGTCAGCTCGGCATCGCGCAGGATCAGACGGACGGCTGCCGCACCGTGATCAGGCGGCATGGACCAGCTTGCCCGGGCTAGTGCGTTGGCGTTGGAAAATGCCGTGTCGAGCGTCTCTTGCCCGTTCGCCAGAATATAGAACGCGCCCACACGGTCGCGGTACATGCCGAAGTTCTTGTCGCAGCTATAGGCGATGAAGGCTTCCGGTACTTTCGCAAGCACGCTGCGCATTCCGGCGACGTCTTCGTCCAGCCCGTGGCCTAGCCCGTGATAGGCGGTGTCGATGATCGGGAAGATACCCGTTTCGACAATCGCATCGCCAATCGCCGCCCAATCCTCGTCCGAATAATCGACGCCGGTCGGGTTGTGGCAGCAGCCATGCAGAAGCACGCCTTCGTTCGGGCCTGCGCCGCGGATCGCCGCAAGCACTGCATCGACATTGGCGGTGCCATCGGCGTTCGCATGATCAAAAGGCACCATTTCCATCGCAATATCGTTGATGATTTGCGCATGGTTCGGCCAGCTTGGCGTGCCCATATGCAGCTTTGTCATGCCGGCCTTTTGCGCCAGCGCGAGCGCGAGGCGCACGGCGCCCGTTCCGCCGGGTGTTTGCATACCAGCAATACGCCCGCCCATCGTAGCGTCCTCGCCGAAGATATACGGCATCAGAGCGTTGACGAAGCCCATATCGCCTTCCGGCCCGAGGTAACTTTTGGATGTCTGTTCATCGACCAGCTGCTGCTCAGCGCGTTTGATCGCGTCAAACACAGGGGTATCGCCTTCATCGGTGCGATAGACACCAACACCGAGGTCAATTTTGTCGGAGCGATTGTCAGCAGCGTACAGCTTGATCAGAGCAAGCAGCGCGTCGGGCGATTGTTGGTCGAGTCGTTGAAGCATCATGAATGCCCGCATGCCGCGCCATTGCATGCGCCGCAACCGCCTTTTCACAATCATTCGTATTCGCCCGCATTTTTTGCGGGTCGCGATGCGACTTAGAAGGGCAGCCAGCGCTGCTTCTTGGAAAATTTCATGTAGCCAGCATTGATGCCAAGCCGGACACCTGCACCCAAGCGGATCGGAATAAGGACCACATCACCCCGGCGCATGTAACTCGCGTGCATTCCGCCGATCAAATACGCCTGCCCCTCGCCAGCTGGGTAGCGCTTGTAGAGATCTTCCGTGTCAAACAGATTGTAGACCAGCACGAAAGTTTTGGCGGCGTTGGCTCCGGCATCGAATCCGACAGACGGGCCGGTCCAATAAACTTTACGTTCGCCTTCGACCTTGTGGTGAAGCGTCCCTGATCCGTAGCGCGCGCCAATGATGAACGCGCCGCCCGCTTCGCGCCCAACGATGTAGCCGTTGGGCTCGCCTTGGTCTTTCAGCAAATCCTCGATCATCCGCGCGAGACCTTCAGCACCCTTGCCGAATACGCCTTCCGCGGCACCGATCAGATCGTCTTCACCGTAAGTTTGCGGGTCCACTGCGGCAGCGGCCACGTCGCCGTCTTCCGGCACCGCTCCGGTTTCAGCAGTCTCGGCAGCCTCGTCACCGTAAGTGGCGAACTCGTCGTCAAACACACTTGGCGCTGCCGCTTCGCCAACAGGCGCAGCAGAGTTATCTGTAAGCACAGGCTGCTGGCCCTCAATCGGCTGCGCTACACTTGGTGCGGTATCGATTTGGGGTTGAACCAGATCGGCATCAATCGTTCCGGCCTGCTGCGTAGCACTGTCGGTAGTATCCGAAGCGCTTTGCTGTGCGGTCTCAAACGCATCATCCGGATCAAACGTACCGACACCCTGAGCTTGAACCGGCGCAGCAATAAGCGCGGCAGCTCCGACGGCTAACGCCAGCATTTTGTTCCAGATCATGCTCTTTGTTGCGATGCCTTTGTTGTCCATTGTCTTTACCCGCTCAGCCTTGCTCAGCATCACAAATGCCGATGCGGCTACCAGAAGAGTCGCTCTCTTCGCCTCAGGCAAGCGTGTGCGCGGCGAAGCGAATCGAAAACGCGACAAGGCGAAATGGCTTCGCCTTACTGGCTTGGTAGGGGGACTAGACTGAACCTCTGCAGAACCTGCAATCCATGAAAATGTCCAGGAACCATGCGGACAGGCAATTTTTGTAGTTTCCGACCTTGCCGCTGCGCAGATGGCCCACTATAGCGCGCCTCTCGCACATGGCATTTGAATGCCGCGACGTGCGGAGACGTGGGTGAGTGGCTGAAACCAGTTCCCTGCTAAGGAACCATACCTACTACGGGTATCGAGGGTTCGAATCCCTCCGTCTCCGCCACCTTTTTACAAATTCGGTGCTTTCAAAGAAACGCTGCCGCAGCCCGGCCAAGCGATGCGCCTTAGGCCTTGCCGTGTTCGGCGCGTGCAATCTCGTGCAGCCAGTCTGCATGGCGCGGAGCCGTCTTGGTCTCGCTCCATTCGTCCAGCATCATCGGTGCGACGCGCTTCAGCTCGGCATATTGCTCGTCCGTGCCTATATCCGCGGCCAGTTCGACACGGTGACCGTTCGGATCGAAGAAATAGATCGATTTGAAAATGCCGTGGTGGGTCGGGCCAAGCACATCGATGCCCAGCCCTTCAATATGCGCTTTGGCGTTCAGCAATTCGTCTTCCGATGCGACCCGAAAAGCTAGGTGCTGAACCCAAGCAGGCGTGTTTTCATCGCGGCCCATATCGGGCTGGTTCGGGAGCTCAAAAAACGCCAGGATGTTGCCATTCCCGGCATCGAGAAAGACATGCATGTATGGGTCATAGTCACCAGTGGAGGGGACATGATCCTCAGCAAAGGCAGTGGTGTATTCCATGCCCAGCACGCCGCCATACCATTCGACCGTTTCTTTGGCGTCTTTGCAGCGATAGGCGACATGATGAACGCCCGATGGTTTTACCGCGCCCATTATTCAGCCGGCTCTTCTACATTGAGAACACCACGTGCGACCTGATCGCGCTCAATGCTTTCGAACAGTGCTTTGAAGTTACCCTCGCCAAAGCCGTCTTTGTAGTCGCCAACCCGCTGGATGAATTCAAAGAAAACAGGCCCAATGCGCGGCTCGGCGAAAATCTGGAGCAGCAAACGCGGGCTGCCACCTTCAGTCGTACCATCCAGAAGGATACCGCGCGTTTTAAGCGCAGCTTCGTCGCGGCCATGGCCCGGCAGGCGCTCGGACAGCATCTCGTAATAGGTTTCCGGCGGCGCGGTCATAAACGGCACGCCGTGCTTCTTAAGCCGGTCCCAGCACGCCACCAGATCATCGCAGATCAGCGCGATATGCTGAATACCCTCGCCGTTATATTCGCGCAGATATTCCTCAATCTGCCCCTTACCATTCTCGCCTTCTTCGTTCAGCGGAATGCGGATTTTACCATCTGGCGCGGTGAGCGCTTTTGAGGTCAGGCCGGTATATTCACCCTTGATATCAAAATAGCGAATTTCCTGAAAATTGAAGAGCTTCTCATAGAAGTCCGCCCAATATTTCATGCGTCCGCCATAGACGTTGTGGGTCAGGTGGTCGATCAGTTGGAAGCCGCAGCCTTCGGGATGGCGATCAACACCCGGCAAATATGCAAAGTCGATGTCGTAGATCGAGAGGCCTTCGCCGCTTTCATCAGCATAGCGATCCACCAGATAAAGGATCGCGCCACCGATGCCGCGGATCGCGGGGATACGCAGTTCCATCGGGCCCGGCTCATTTACAACCGGCTCTGCGCCCTGCGCGATGAGGTGATCGTAAGCGGCGGCGGCGTCGCGGACGCGGAAGGCCATGCCGCAAGCCGACGGGCCGTGTTCACGGGCGAAGTACCAAGCGGCACTGCGCGGTTCATAATTGGCGATGAGATTGATGCCGCCCTGACGCCAGAGGTCGACGTCCTTCGACCGGTGCTTTGCCACAAGCGTGAAGCCCATCGCTTCAAACACAGGCTCAAGCACGCCTTTTTCAGGTGCACAGAATTCCACAAATTCAAAGCCATCAAGGCCAGCCGGATTGTCGAACAAATCGCCGGGGTGCATCGTCATTGGGAAAACCTCAAAATGTCAATTTAGTTACGCTTGAAACTAAATACGCCAATGAAGCCACTTTGTCAAAACCACAAAGGTGCGCGCGAAAGCCCGAGTGGCAAAGAGAAATGAGCCCTAAGCGATCCGGCCTATGTTGCGGCCATTTTTCTGTCGTACCGTCAGCTTCGCGCCAAATGGCTCGCCGCCATCAAAGGCAGCGCGCGTTGGCTCGTCGCTCAGATCCGCATTGCCTGACACACGCTCGCCCGCTTCATTGCGCCCGAGCCAGACTGCGACGCTGCCCTTCTTAGCGTTGTTGATCGTGTAAGTTTCCACCGTCGCCCGCTCAAAATCACCTTTGCCAGCCGGCACGGCGTTGTCGGCCAAGGGCAGCTTCTCATAGCGATCATTGGCTGACCAATCAGCGGGCTCGGTCGAGTAAACTCCCGCCGCATATTTGCTCATCCAGCCGCCGTTGGCCCCAACCAACGCAAAGGATCCGCGATCACCGCGCGTAGACTGAACGGCCTCGCAAATCGCATGCGCAGAATAATTATTGCCTGCGCCGCCAAAGAACGGAAGGCCGCCTGTAAGCGTCAATCCCCGTGGGTCATCGACAGTCAGTCCGAAATGGTCAATCTGATTGAAGACAGGAATCGCGAAGCACGAATAGAAATCGATGTATTGCATGTCCGCAATACCTTTCCCTGCTCGTGCCAGCGCCGCATCAACACTGGCAAGCGATGCCGGGTTGGCAGACAGGTCGGGGCGCTCGGAGAGCTTCAATTCAGTCGCTGAAGTGACGGCGTGGATATGCACCCATTTGTCTTCAGGAATGCCGAGTTTGCGCGCGAGACCGGCGCTGGCAATTATCACCGCTGCCGCCTGATTCACCTGATCGCGGGCGACAGTCATCCGTGTGTAGGGTTCGGCCACGATCCGGTTGCGCTCTGTCACAGTCGCGAGCTCTTCGGCGCTGCGTTTCACCTGCGCAGCGGCGTGTGGATTGGCAGCGGCGACCTTGGTGAAGGGTTCAAACAGCTCGCCAATATCGCGGCGATATCCGTCGAGGCTTTTGCACAGCTTTGCGCGCCGTGCATTCTCAGCCAGCGCATAGAGCGGGATCGCGCCCGTTGCGCCATGCGCGAACAACGAAGGTTCCAGCAAGCCTTCGACGCCGAAGCCCTGATCTTCAAAGTCGCCTTCGACTTCCTCTGACCAATCCGGCTTTTCGCCTTTTGCTGATAGCGCCAGTACTGTTGAGATGGCCTCTGACCCTACGACTACCGCACACTGGCTTTCGCCCGCCGCGATATCGCGCGCAAACTCGCCAACGAGCTTTTGATTGGTCTGCCCGCCTGTCGTCGTCAGGATCGCCCGTTTCGGATTGGCACCGACACGACCAGCAATGGCACGCGGCACATTGTTCGCCGCGCCGAAAGGCGGCTTGCGATCTGGCCGAGACATCTCAAACGCTCGGATGGCGGCCAGCGTGTCGATCTCTGGGGAGACCGGCTCGCTGGCACTGCTATCCGCAATCGCCGCCGCCAGTGCCCGTCCGGCAAGGTCCATATAGGACAATGCTTCGTAGCCGGGCTCACCCACGCGTTCCGAATATTGCCCAACGCCGATGATGACGGGCGTGTTGTCCGCGACCATTCCTACCTCGCTTAGTCTACGAAGCCGCCAACACGCTCAACAATGATCGCAGGTGCCATTCCGCCCGCTGCGCACATCGTTACGAGGCCCGTTTTAAGGTCGCGGCGCTCCAGTTCATCAAGGACGGTGCCGATCAGGATTGATCCGGTCGCACCGATCGGGTGACCCAAGGCAATCGAGCCGCCGTTCACATTGACCTTGTCCCAATCGAGATCGAGGTCGCGCACGAATTTCGCCGCTACAACAGCAAAGGCTTCGTTGATTTCAAACAGATCGATGTCGTCGACCGTCATACCCGCACGCTCCAAGACCTTCCTGGCCGCAGGAACAGGTGCGTTCAGCATCAACGTCGGATCATCGCCCATATTCGCGGTCTGAACGATGCGAGCGCGGGGTTTCAGGCCATGCTTCTGCGCATATTCCTTGCTTACAACGAGCACGGCAGCGGCACCATCAACCACGCCAGATGAATTGCCCGCATGGTGAAAATGCTGAATGTCGAGGTCAGGATACTTCTGATTGATCAGCTTGCGGAATGTCGTGCCGTTTGCATCCAGCGGTACATCGGCAATCTTCGTAAAGGCAGGTTCCAGCTGACCCAAACCCTCGAGAGTTGTCTGCGGGCGCGGATACTCGTCTTTGTCTAGCAGAACGTTGCCGTCATCGTCGGTCACAGCGATGACGGACTTTTCAAAGCGTCCTTCGCTCAGCGCCTCGGCGGCGCGTTGCTGCGAACGGTATCCGACCTCATCGAGGTCCTCGCGGGTGAAGCCTTCCATTGTTGCAATAGCGTCACCGCATATGCCTTGGTGAGATTGCGGGTGAACCGCTTGGAGGCGCTCGTTATAGCTGCCCATCATCGGCGGCTTGATGCCCGCCTGCATCTTCTCTTTCGACATTGCCGCTGTCAGGCTCATCATTTCTGTGCCGCCCGCAACGATGCAGTCTTCCATGCCGCTCATGATCTGAGCCGCTGCAAGGTTCACTGAAGTGATCCCGCCACCGCAGAAACGATCAAGCGTTGTGCCTGATGAAGTCACAGCATAGCCAGCGTCCAGAGCAGCCATCCGGCCCAGATCACCCGCCTGCATGCCGTCCTGCGTCGAAACCGACCAGATCACGTCGTCGACGGTCGAGGTGTCAATACCATTGCGCTCAGCGATGGCTTTCAGGACTGTCGCCGCCAAATGCTGCGGATGCTCCGCCGCCAAAGAACCTTTACCTTGTTTGCCAATGCCGCGCGGAGTGCGCACCGCGTCGATAATATATGCCTCGCCCATCGGGAATCCTCTCTCACTTGCTCAAATTGCAGTTGACGTAACCGTAAACCGCCTGCACCACTTGCACAAGAATTCAGTTTCAAAACGAAATCACTATTGAGCTAGGGAGAGCACCAGTGTCCGACACACAAGAAGTCCTGACCGAAGTCGATAACGGCGTATTGATCGTCACAATCAACCGACCAGAAGCCAAGAACGCCATGACCAAGGCGGCTGCAGAAGGCATCGCAGCAGCGATGGACCGTCTTGACAGCGAAGATGATCTCCGCGTCGGCATCCTGACTGGCGCAGGCGGCACGTTCTGCTCGGGCATGGATTTGAAAGGCTTCCTGCGCGGCGAAACGCCTTCGGTTGAAGGTCGCGGCTTTGGCGGCGTGGTTCAGGCTCCGCCAGCCAAGCCCCTGATCGCTGCTGTAGAAGGCTATGCACTTGCCGGCGGTCTTGAGCTGATGATTGCGTGCGATCTCGTAGTCGCAAAGAAGGGCGCGAAATTCGGCGTTCCTGAAGTGAAGCGCGGCCTTGTCGCGGCAGCTGGCGGCGTGATGATGCTGCCTGATCAGATTCCTGAGCGGATCGCGATGGAGCTTGCCCTGACCGGTGACTTTATCGACGCGCCGCGCGCTTATGAGCTTGGCTTGATCAACGAAGTCACCGAAGGTTCGGCGCTTGATGGCGCGAAGGCTCTCGCAGCAAAAATCGCCGCAAACGGTCCGTTGGCCGTCAAAGTCTCGAAGCAGATCGTCAAAGACTCGCGTGGGTGGGCGATGGATGATCGCTACACCAATCAAGCCAAACTGATTGCGCCGGTGTTCGTATCGGAAGACGCCCGCGAAGGCGCGGCTGCTTTTGCAGAAAAGCGTGCACCAAACTGGAAGGGCAAATAAACATGCCAGTTCTCAATGTAGCCCAGCCGGAATTCATGGATGACGAGGAGATTTCGATCTTCGCGGACGCCGTAGGCAAATTCTATCAGCAACATGCGCCGGAAAAGCGCGTTCTGAAATGGCGCGAAGAGGGCCAAGTCGAACGCGAGTTCTGGAACGAAGCAGGAGGCGCCGGTCTGCTCGGCGTTTCCGTGCCCGAGGAGTATGGTGGCCACGGCGGCGATTTTCGGCACGATATGGTGGTGATCGACCAACAGTCGAAGCACAATGTCGAAGGCTTCGCAGCCAGCCTGCATAACACCGTGATCCTGCCCTACCTCGTGCGCCACGGCACCGAAGAGCAAAAGAAGAAGTACCTTCCCAAGCTCGTCACTGGCGAACTCGTCAGCGCGATTGCGATGACAGAGCCGGGCGTCGGATCCGACCTTCAGAGCATCACCACGACCGCTCTGAAGGAAGGCAACGGTTACAAGATCAACGGCGCGAAGACGTACATATCCAACGGTCAGACTGCCGATTTCATTATCGTTGTGGCCAAGACCGATCCGAAGGAACGGGCCAAGGGCATTTCGCTCATGCTGCTCGAGACGGAAGGTGCAGACGGCTTTCAGCGCGGCAAGAAGCTCGATAAGATCGGGCTGGATGCAGCCGATACATCAGAGTTGTTTTTCGATGATGTATTCGTCCCTGCCGAAAACGTACTCGGCGGTGTCGAGGGCAAGGGCTTCTATCAATTGATGGGCGAGCTGCCTCAGGAACGGTTGATCATCGCTATGGGTGCGATGACAGGGATTGAGAAAGCTCTCGAAACGACGATGGAGTTCGTCAAAGACCGCAAAGCATTTGGTCAGACCATCTGGGATTTCCAGAACACCCAGTTCGTGATGGCTGATCTGCTCGCACGCAGCACGGCAGCTCGTGTATTCGTGAACGACTGCATCGCAAAGCACCTTAAGGGCGAATTGGACGTCCAAACCGCTTGCATGGCCAAGTATTGGGTCACCGAACTTCAAGGCGAAGTCGTCGACAAATGCCTGCAATTCCATGGCGGCGCGGGCTTCATCAACGATTATCCGATTGCACGCATGTACCGCGACAGCCGCATCACGCGAATCTTTGGCGGTTCAAACGAAGTCATGAAAATGGTGATTGCACGCGGCATGTAATCTGCACGGCTCACCACAAACTAAAGGGGCGGCTCGCAAATGCGAACCGCCCCTTTTTTTATCTAATCGCTGGGATCAGAATTCGGTACGAAGTGTCACACCGTAAGTGGCCGGTTGCTGCGGGAATGCAGAGCGTGAACCACCGCGAAGCACCGTGTTGAAGGTAACGCCGCGCGTCACTTCGTCGGTGATGTTGTTGCCCCAGACTTCGAGCGTCCAGCTCTTATCTTGTGCGCCGATACCAGCACGAACGTTCACTTTGGTGTTGCTGTCCTGAATATCGAACGGAACGAGGGTGCGAGCCGCAAGATCGGCAGGATTAACCGCCTGTGTTGAAGTACGACGGTCATCCTCAATACGCGCCTGCGCCGTGATGAAGCCCGTCAGGTAATCGCTCAGGTCACGCTCGTAATTCGCGCCGAAGATGGCGACGATTTCCGGTGCGTTGGTAAGCGTATTGCCGCAGAGTGCCAACACGTTCGGCGATGTCAGACCGCCGTCGCAATCATCAGGATAGCGAGCATTGGTGTAAGACAGACCCGCGTTAAGCGTCAGGTTCTCATCCGGACGGATAACCGATTCCAGTTCAAAGCCTGACGATAGCGCACGGCCAACGTTGAAGGTTGTGAACTGTGCACCGGTGAATTCGAGGACTTGGAAGTCGGTGAATTCTTCGTGGAACACCGCGAGGTTCATTGTGACCGCATCATCCAGGAACTTGGCTTTCAGGCCAAGCTCATATGCGTCAACCAGTTCCGATCTAAAGGTCGGATCCGCACCGCCGGAATTGGCCGTGATGTCGAGGTTGATTCCGCCCGATTTGTAGCCGTGCGTAAAGCTTGCATAGACCGAGACCGGTGCTTCAAACTCATACGACACTTTACCGGTATAGATCAGCTCTTCATCACTGAAAGGCACGTTGAACGGACGAGGCAGCGGGAATGCGATCGCGTCCGAACCGATGGCAGGAGCTGTGAAAGCAAAGCAGCCGGTGCCCAATACGTTAGGAACCAGATCGGCGCCTACCGTCGCGGCAATGGTCGGCACACCTGAAAGCAATGTCAGACAGGTCGGATTGTTGTTCGCCAGCTGAGTAAAGCCACCAGTCTTTGATTCGTCCGAATACCGCAGACCAACAGTCAGTTTCAGGCCTTCTGCCACTTCAAGAGTGTTGTGTGTGAAGATCGAGAAGCTTTCACTTTCTTGCGAGTACTGGTTGGTCGCCGTTGTACCGTTCGGGCTGACGCCGTTACCCGGTGTGAGCGGATCGTTGATAAGGTCTGTCAGCAGAGTGAGCGGCGCAGGGCCAAGCAATCCGCCGAACAGGCCACCGATCAAAAGATCGTAATCCGAACCAAGCGAGAAGTCTGTGCTCGAGCTGATCTCCTCATCGGAGTAATAGCCACCGACCAGCCATTCTAGGCTGCCGCCGAACGCCTCGCCTTGGATGCGAAGCTCATGCGTCATGGTGGTAATTTCTGTATCGAGACGATCCACGTCGAACACTTCGAGAGCCGAGAAATCGGAATCGTAGTTTTCGCTTGAGCTGAAGTCGCGATACGAACCGATGTAAATCAGATCGGCACTGTCGCCGAGCGGGATGTTGATCTCGCCGGTGATACCCCACTGCTCGGTTTCCGCCAGCGGAAGCCGGTTTGCTGTGGCCGTCAAATTATCGAGAACTTGCTCAGCGCCTGGCTGGTCAAACGGGTTGAAGGTAACGGATGGCGCAGCCATGCCGCCGCGAGGAGGCGCGCCAAGAGCGCCAAGCGTCGCTTCAAGGCCAGCATCGCCAAGCAATTCCACTGCCGCACAGCACTGGTTTTCGCTTTCGCTGTAGTCACCGATCAAGCGAACGGTGATCCCGCTATCGCTTTCAAAGCCGAGCTGTGCACGAACCAAGAATTGATCAATCGTGTTGGACTCGCCGATTTTGGTGCCGGTTTCGTCCACCACATCCACAAAGCCATCACGGCTGCGATAGGCGCCGGTCAGGCGGACAGCCAGCGTGTCTTCGACGATCGGCGCGTTGATCGCGCCCTGAACATTGATCAGGTCGAAATTGCCATATGTCGCGTTAGCGAAGCCGCCGAATTCGGTCACATCAGGGCCGCGCGTCGTAATATTCAGAGCACCTGCCGACGTGTTGCGGCCGAACAGTGTGCCTTGCGGGCCGCGAAGAACCTCGACACGTTCAATGTCGACAAATTCGCTCAGCGCAACGCCAGGGCGCGATTGATATGCGCCATCGACAAAAATACCGACGGCACTTTCAAAACCGATATTGTTTGATGTCGTACCGACACCGCGAATACGCAAAACAACAGAGCCGGATGCTACCTGAGCGTTTGAAGTCGAGAAACTTGGGCTGACTTGCGTGATGTTCTGGACGTTTACGACGCCCTGCTTGTCCAGCTGTTCCGGCGAAACTGCGGTAACCGCAATTGGAATGTCTTGAACGTCTTGTGCACGGCGTGTCGCCGTCACGATAATGACGCTGTCATCCTGTTCCGGCGCTTCGACCTCATCGGCGTCTTGCGCAAAGGCGGGTGCGGTAAACGAACTGCAGGCCATCAGGCCAGCAGCGTAGGCTGCAAGCTTACGTGTCATAGATTTTCCTCTCCACATTGCCCAACGGCCTTTTGGCCTTATTGGTTAGGAGACCAGACTATCAGCGCGTTTGCCGCTGCCAAGAGTTCACGACGCTTCTTCGCAAACCGTAGCATAAATGCAACATATCGTGCTGCAGCGCAGCATCGCGTCAAAGATACGGCAATTCAGGTAATTAAGTTGCTGACCGATCGGGAAGAAACCCGCAGAAATGCTGGACTTAATAGCCGAAACGCAGCCCAATCCAAATGGTGCGCGGGGCGCCCAAATCTATCGCTCCACCCGAGTTTCGAGTGACGATTTCCTCATCAAACAAGTTTTCGCCGCGCACGATAACCGAGAATTCGTCGGTTATCGTAGCCTGCGCAAAGGCATCAATCGTCGTCGCTGCTGGCAGGGTCGCGGTTTCTTGATCGTCCTCAAACTGTCCGCTGACATGACGAAGCGTCGTTGACAGACGCCATCCATTGGCCGGTTGCCACGCCAAAGTGGCAGACGCAGCGAAGTCAGGCGTTTGCGGTGGGCGGTTACCGTCCAGCGCGAGTGAAGCGCCCTCTCCGTCGATAGTCGCATCTGTATATGCAAGCGATCCGTCAAAGCTGAAGCTGCCGAACTTCATTGCTAGATTTGCTTCGACACCCTGCGCGTCAATCGCTGGCAAGTTCTGCCGCTGGCGCAGATTGGACTGCAAAGTCACATTGGCAATCGCGTTCTCGACACGATTGTCGAATGCGGTCACCGAAACCACGACCGCATCAATCGGCTGCCATGTCGCGCCAATCTCAAACCCCTTCAGTCGCTCGTTTTCGAGCGCAGAGTTAGCTTGCGTCACTACGGGGAACACCACGAACGGGCGGTAAAGCTCATTCAAGGTTGGCAAGCGCAAGCCGGTATAAGCAGCCGCGCGAATATCCAGCTTACGGGTCGCATAGAACAGCGCCCCGGTGCGCCAGCTAACAGCCCAGTCGCTGCGATCCGGCGCGACCGTTTCGCTTACCAAAATGCCGCCAGCATCCTCGGCGCGGAAAAATCCGTCTTGGATATTTGTGTGATCAGCACGAAGACCGCCGGTCAGAAGGAGTGGCCCGATCTGCCAGTCATCCTCAATGAACAAGCCAAGGTTGCTATTCGTACCGCCAGCGCTGCGACGTTCGCGCAAATTGCCGGTGAAGGCGCTGAACGCTTCTTCCTGCAATTCCCCTTCGGATTTGCGATAGTCCACTCCGAGACGAACCGTATGTGCCTCATCGATCGGAGGGCGTACTTCAATCTTGCCCCCGAGCCCGGTTGAAGGGGTGTTCCGCTGATCGAGAACTCTTACGAAGCGCGTCGAACTGATGATGACGTTCGAGAAATTGCGCGCCTGAACATAAGCAAGTGCATCAAATTCCCAACTGCCGCGTCCCACGAAACGTAGGCTGGCATCCTGACCTTCGATCCGAGAATCAGCGCCCTCAAACCGGAGTGTTCTTGCATCTTCAAACAGGCTTCCGCGAGCCTGCAATTCAACGTCGTCGGTCAATGGTGCAACCGCCCTCAAACCGACCTGCCAGCTATCAAAAGCGGCGCGCGCCGTCGCGGGAACACGCTGGCCTTCGGGCGTGGTGAAAAAACCTTGCCCGCGATCCCAACGCCCGCTGATCACACCAAAGCCGGCGCCGAGTTTGCCGCTCAACGCGGCGCTTGCCTCCGTCTCCTCGCGGTCATTGACCAGCAGGCTTCCCGATACAGGGCCTAGCGTCCGAGCATCGGCGCTTTCCAATTCGATTGTTCCCGCCAAAGCACCTGCTCCGAACGGGCCAGCGCCGCCGCCGCGCGTTACGCGAATATTGCCAAGCGTTTCGGGAGCAACCGCGTTGAAAGGAATGTATCCAAAGAACGGATCGCTGATCGGCACGCCGTCCAGCAAAACCAGTGCCCGGCTTGTGGCGTTCCCGCCGAGCGCGCGCAATGTCGCGCCCTGAGCGCTGGGATTGGCGGATCTGCTGTCCGAGCGGCGGAATTGCTGAAAGCCCGCAACATTCTCCAGCACATCTTCGATCCGGCCTGAACCGCTCGAAACGATCGCCTCCCGGTCAATTTCCGTTACCGAATAGGCCCCGATGGATGGGGCCTGCTGCAGCCCTTCGCCGGTGACAACAATCTCGCTTTCACCCGTTTCGCCCTCCTCCGCACCCTGTGCTGAAAGAGGGACTGAAAAGGACAGAGCGAGGGCAGAAGCGGCCAATTGATAGCGATAGTTCATAGCCAAAGCGCCTAACGGAACCGCTCAGCAAAGTCAGTTTCATTTTGCTATCAAGACTCGCTTTTCGTCGGCGCATATGATTACATCTGCGAAAATAATGGAAGAGAGACACCCGATGCTTGCAACTGCCCCTGATTTTGACGTGCTGATCGTTGGCGCAGGCATCTCTGGTATTGGCATGGCTGCTCATATGGAAATGAAGTCGCCAAACCATTCCTATGCGATTGTCGAGCGGCGCGAAAATCTGGGCGGCACATGGGATTTGTTCCGTTATCCCGGCATCCGGTCGGATAGCGATATGCACACACTCGGTTTCGATTTTGAACCGTGGCGGCATGAGAAAACGATCGCCGATGCACCGTCCATCCTCGACTACCTTAACCAGATTGTCGATGAACGCGGCATCCGTCAGCACATCCGTTACGGTCACAAAGTCATCTCCGCCGATTTCCGTGACGATGAAGCGCGCTGGCATGTCGAGATGGAACTGGACGATGGATCGACCACGCGGCTGACCGCGAATTTTCTGTATCTCGGCTCCGGCTATTATGATTATGACGAGGCGTATGATCCCGGCTTTGATTTTGGCGATTTTGAAGGTCAGGTGATCCACCCGCAATTCTGGCCAGAAGACCTCGACTACACCGGCAAGAATGTTGTGGTGATCGGATCAGGCGCAACCGCAGTGACGATCGTACCCTCGATGGCAGACAAAGCCGCCAAAGTAACGATGCTGCAACGGACGCCGACATGGATGTTTGCACGCCCTGCCAAGGATTGGATCGCCAACACTCTGCGTGCCGTGCTGCCGGAAAAACTCGCCTACCGGATCACCCGGTGGAAGAATATCAAGATGCAGGATTTCAGCTTCAAAATGGCGCGTAACAAGCCGCAGAAGATGAAAGACACGCTGCACAAGAACATCGAAAAAGCGCTGGGCGATGACTTTGATCGGGCGACCTTCACCCCGCCCTATGATCCGTGGGACCAACGCGTCTGCCTCGTGCCGGACGATGACCTGTTCAAAGCGATGAAATCGGGCAAGGCCGAGGTCGTCACCGGACATATCGAGAAGTTCGAAAAAGGCGGCGTGCGCCTGAAGTCAGGCGATTTTCTCGACGCTGATATCGTTATTACCGCAACGGGCCTGAAGCTGGCCATCGCGGGTAAGATTGCCGTGAGCCACAATGGCGAGCCTGTGAAGTTCGAAGATCGCTTTTACTACAAAGGCTGCATGTTCTCGAACCTTCCGAACCTCGCCGTGGTGTTCGGTTATCTCAATGCCAGCTGGACGCTGCGCGCAGATATCAATTCCGACTATGTCTGCCGCTTGCTCAATCAGATGCGAGCGACTGGTACGGATATGGCTACGCCTATCCTTACTCCCGCCGATGAGGCAGCGATTGTCGAAGACGATATCTTCGATTTCTCCAGCGGGTATATTCAGCGCGGAAAGCACATCATGCCGCGCAATTCGATCGAATACCCATGGCGCCTCAATCAGGAATATGTGATCGATCGCAAGCGGATGGCGGACGATCCGGTCAATGATGGCCTGATGACCTTCACCCGCGCTGGCGCGAATGCGCAAGCCGCCGGAGAACAGCTTGAAGCGGCAGAGTAAATCACGCCGTTTCGCTGTAGTCATGAGCGCGGGCTTCCACTAAACCGCCTCTATGACCTCTTCCGATAAAATCTGGACCGCCGGCCTCGTCATCATCGGTGATGAGATCCTTTCTGGCCGCACGCATGACAAGAATATTGGCCAAATCGCCAGCTGGCTTCAGGTGCAAGGCATTCGGTTGGCGGAAGTCCGCGTTGTCGCGGATGAGGAAGACCGCATTATCGAAGCCGTAAACGCCCTACGCGCGGCGAACGATTACCTGTTTACGACCGGCGGGATCGGTCCGACGCATGATGACATTACGGTGGATGCAATTGCCAAGGCACTGGGTGTACCGGTCATCATCCACCCAGAGGCACGCGCATTGCTCAAACGGTACTACGCCGACAAAGGCGGCGTAAGCGAAGGCCGTTTGCGGATGGCCCGCACTCCGGAAGGAGCCGAGTTGATCCCGAACCGCAAATCGGGCGCACCCGGCATTCGTCACGGCAATATCTTTGTAATGGCGGGCGTGCCGCACATCACCGCAGGAATGCTCGATGCTTTGACGGGTGAACTGGAAGGCGGCGCGCCATTGATATGCGAAACCGTCGGAGGGTTCATTCCCGAAAGCGAAGTAGCTGAGTTGCTTCGAGAGGTCGAGCAAGCCCATGAAAACTGCCAAATTGGCTCCTATCCCTTCTTTCGTGAGGGCAAGGTTGGGTCGAATTTCGTCATTCGCTCGACAGATCGCGAAGCGCTGCAAAGCTGTTTCGATACGCTATGCGAGGGACTCGGTGAAAACGGTTGGGACTTTACGCCCGGCGGCATCTAATTCCGCGTCCCGAATAAATAAGCCTTTGCTTTTCCCGCGTCTTGCGGACAGTCTCTGATCTGTAGGGATCAGGGGTCGCATGGAAACTCTTTTTATCGCCGGGCTGGCCATTGCAGTCTTTCTGCTGTGGGATCGCGTTGGAAAGCTTCAGCGCCGCGTTGATGCGCAGGAAAACTGGCTCAGCGACCTGCAAACCAGACGCGCAAGCGCGGCAGTCGAAACAGAGCTCGAACCCGAAACCGATATACGGCCTGCTACGCCTATCCCGGCGGAGATAGAGCCTGAGCCTGAAATTGAGCCAGAACCTGCTGCAGCAAGCATGCCGCTTTCCGCAGACAGTCCCGTGGTTCGTTCCGAAATCGAGCCGCAGGAAGCTGAAGAAGAGGCCACCCCGCCCGTCAGCGCCGAGCCAGAAGCAGAGCCGGAGCCCAAAGACACGGGTCCGCGCTTTGACTTTGAAGATATCTTTGGCCGCCGCCTGCCAATCTGGGCTGGCGGAATTGCCTTGGCCGTCGGCGGAATTTTCCTCGTTCGATACGCCATCGAAGCCGGGCTTCTCGGGCCAACAGTGCGCGTTGCGATGAGCTTCCTGTTCGGTCTCGCGCTGATCGGCGGGGCCGAGGCGGCATTCAGATTTGAAGACAAAGTGCGCGATGAACGGGTTCGGCAAGCCCTCGCTGGAGCAGGAATCGCGACTTTGTTTGGCGCGTTCTATCTGGCCGGTTCGGGTTATGGCCTGATTGGTGCGGGCGCGGCCTTTATCGGCCTTGCGATCGTAACCGCGGGCGCGATTGCGATGTCTTTCCGCTTCGGTTTGCCCTGCGCCGTGCTGGGGTTAGTTGGCGGTTTCGCGGCGCCCGTTCTGGTCGATAGCGACAGCGCAAACGTGCCGCTGCTCGCTCTGTATCTCGCACTGGTGACCGGCGGCCTCGCATGGACTGGCGAAGCGCAAGGCCGCCGCTGGCTCGGCTACGCCGCGCTGGGTATCGGGCTTGGCTGGGGCTTGCTGATGCAGCTTGGCGGCATCGACAGCGGGAAAGACTTCGCCGCATTGGGCGGATATCTGATCGTCCTCGGCACCGTTCTGCCAGCCTTCCTGCAATCCAGAGGCGGCGCAAGTCCGTTCCAGATTGCGGCTGCAGGCGTAGCGACGCTACAAATGGCGGCCTTGGTCGACAATGCCGGATACGACCCGCTGACGCTTGGCCTGTACGGTTTGATCGCCGCCGCGCTCGCCGCGCTTGGTTGGCGTTTTCCGGCGTTGCGCGCCGGATCGGCGGTCGCCGCGTTTGTCGGCATATGGCTCCTGCTCCTTTGGCCGGTCCCGGCCGCACAGCACTTCGCCATCGCGGCCATCGTCTTGGCGCTGATTTCGGCAGGCGTGCCACTGATCCATCAGTTGCGTGGAAGAGCCGGGCTGGTTGATATCGCGCAACTTGGCGGATCGGTGATCGGCATCGGCCTCGCCGCCTATGTGCAATTCGGCTCTTGGGACAGTGCCCCGCGCGAAACCATTCTCGCCGTTAGCATGGCGGCGTTGGCGCTGTTCCCGATCGCGGCGTTCTGGTCGCACTGGCGCGCATCGGGGGAAGCGGACAACCGGGCCACCCTTATCCTGCTTGGCGCAGCGCATTCGCTTTCTTTCTCGTCCCTTTTGCTGGTTACGCTCGCTTGGGCAGCGCCGGTTGTGGCCGCTGCTGTCGCGCTGCCGATCCTTGCCTTGCTATGGAAGCGTGATGCGATCTCGCTGCTCATCGCAGGCTGGGCGGGTATTGTCGTCACAGTTTTCTCCCTGATGGTCACGCCGGCATTTGAAACCGAGGTGATGCGATTGAGCGACGGAAGCGATCTCGCATGGCGCGGTGCAGAAGTGCTGAGATGGGTCGCAAGCGCTGTCCCGCTTCTGGCTATGGCAGCGTTGCGCCCCGCCCCGGTTTCACGCCCGATTGCGGACGGACTGGCAGCGGCGATCATCTATGGAGCCGTCGCGCAAATCGTACCCGGCGAAACCCTCGCGTGGATTGCGGCATTGGCAGCGCTTGGGCTGTATCTATGGCAAGCCGACCGCTTCGCCGCTTGGGGTACATCTCTGGCCATAGCGGGTCTTTGGACCGTCGAGCCTTTGGCCGAATGGGTTTTCACGGGCATCGCGGCATTGGCTGGCATTCCGTTCCTGTCCGACAGCGCGTTGTCGTTGATCGAGATTGGACAGCAGATTGCGCCATTCCTGCTTGTCGCCGCGTTCCTTGTCTGGCGCGGAGGTGCTTTGCCCCGCGAAGTCAGACTGGGCTTCACGATTGTGTGCGGCTTGATCGGTTTGGTCGTGGTGCACAGCCTGTACAAACAGGCATGGGGCATTGATTCACTCCTTCGCTTCGAATGGCTCGGTATGGGTGAGCGATCGGTTTGGCAGGCTGCGCTTGTGCTGGCGGGCCTTGCAGTCATGCAATTGCCGCGCAGCACCCTGACCAGAGCCACAAGCGCCGCTGCCTTTACTGCTGCGATCATGCACTTCCTTCTGTTCACCCTGGTCCTGCACAATCCGCTCGCGAACGTTCAACATGTTGGGCCGACGCCAATCGCGAACTGGCTTCCGGTGGGTTACGGCGCTGCGATTGCCGCGCTCATCCTGCTCCGCGACGAAATCGAAGAGCTTATCAGCAGAGCCCGACACGGGGTTGATATTGCGGTCATGGCATTGGTCGCGCTGCTCGCCGTTTCGCTGCTGCGCCAGATTTACGCAGGCTCGGTTTTGACGGCGCCGCCGATTGGCCAAAGCGAAAGCTTGATGATTTCGCTGCTCGGGATCGCGCTGGCGCTTGGTTATCTGTGGTGGGGCTCCTTTAAATCGCTGCGCAGTTGGCGGATCGGCTCGCTCGTCCTGATGCTGGGCGCAGTGCTCAAAGTGTTCCTTATCGATGCCGCCGGGCTCGAAGGGTTGCTCCGCATCGCCAGCTTCCTTGCTCTGGGTTTCAGCCTGATCGGGATCGGCTGGGTCTATTCCCGCCAGCTATCGCGAAGAAACGCCGCTTAAGGCAGGCATAGAAAAAGGGCCGGAAGATCGCTCTTCCGGCCCTTTTTGTCTTTCACTTCCCAAGTAGGAAAGCCGAATTTTCTGCATCACCGAAGCCGAAGGCTTCGCAAGGGCGACCGCCCATCCGCAGCGATGCGGACTTTAAGCCGCGTGAGCGAGGAAGAGTGATCGCGGATGCGATCACTCACTCATAAATCACGCGCCCTCGATGCCCGAAATGTCGATCTTGAGGCCAGGGCCCATGGTCGAGGTCAGCGAGACCTTCTTCACATATTTGCCCTTGGCGCCCGATGGCTTCGCTTTGACGATAGCCTGAGTGATCGCTTCGAAGTTGGCTTTCAGGTCCGCATCCTTGAACGACATTTTGCCGATACCGGAGTGGATGATGCCCATTTTCTCAACGCGGAATTCAACCTGGCCGCCTTTGGCGTCCTTAACGGCTTGTTCCACGTTTGGAGTGACAGTGCCCAGTTTCGGGTTTGGCATCAGGCCTTTCGGACCGAGAACCTTACCGAGACGGCCGACGACGCCCATCATGTCCGGCGTGGCGATCACGCGGTCATAATCGAGGTTGCCTGCCTGCATGTCTTCCATGAGGTCTTCCGCGCCGACTTTATCGGCACCAGCGGCAGTCGCCTTGTCTGCGTTGTCGCCTTTGGCGAACACAGCAACTTTGACGTTCTTACCGGTGCCCGATGGCAGCGAGACCATGCCGCGGACCATCTGGTCTGCGTGGCGTGGGTCAACACCGAGGTTCATCGCGACTTCGACGGTTTCGTCGAATTTCGCTTTGTGCTCGCGCAGTGTCGCGATGGCTTCGTCGATCGAGTAGAGCTTTTCGTTGTCCAGCTCAGCGACAGCCTTTTGCTTTTTTGTCAGTTTCGCCATTGGTTCAGCCCTTCACTTCGAGGCCCATCGAACGCACGGAGCCTTCGATGATCTTCATGGCCTGATCGATGTCGTTTGCGTTGAGGTCCTTCATTTTGGCCTCAGCGATTTCCTTCACTTGCGCCTGTGTGACAGAACCAGCGACGACTTTGCCCGGTTCGCCCGAACCGGATTTCAGCTTCGCAGCTTTCTTGATCATGTAAGAGGCCGGTGGGCTCTTAAAGGTGAAAGTGAACGAACGGTCCGCGTAAACGGTGATCGTGGTCGGGATTGGAGCGTTCTTTTCAAGGTCCTGTGTTGCGGCGTTAAACGCCTTACAGAATTCCATGATGTTGACGCCGCGCTGACCCAGCGCCGGGCCGATTGGCGGCGATGGGTTGGCAGTGCCCGCAGGCACTTGCAGCTTGATATAGCCTTCGATCTTCTTGGCCATGAGGCCTTCCTTTCTCACTGTTCCTCATGCTCTTTCGAACCGAGGTCATGTTAAGCGGTCCAACGGCTTGCCGAATGGCCAGCCTCCCGCGCGGATTCCTATCCATATGGATAAGGAGCCGCGCACATAACGTTTTTGCTCGTGAAAGCAAGTTTGTTTTGCACGCGTTTTTGTTTGCGCACGCCATCCGGCTTTTATGTTTAGCGACCTCAAGCGCCGGGCGCGGACCATCCGGCCCGCTTGGCTTCGCCGCAGTGGCGGCGGCGCGCAGTCGCGCGCTGGCTCACCTCCGGCTCGCACCATTCCAAGCCATCGGTGTCGCTGCGGAGCTCGGCGCGCAGCGCCGCAAGGGCGACCGCCCGCCCGCAGGCCCGATAGGGCCGAGGAAATCGCACCGCGGATGCGGGTGCACGAAACAAAGACACATGACACATTCTCCAACATGTCACCCGGTGCCTACAGCCAAAAACCGCTGAATTCCGCCGTTCCCGCGATGTAGGACACGGGTGACAAGTATCCAACTTTCTCGGCTGTCTGCAATGGATCATCATGAACCTCTTCTTGCAGTTTGTGGCAAAGTAGGAAAATGTGATCCCCATTGGTCAAACGGTCTATCTTCATGGTTTTGCAAGATTTATAGGCAAAAGAGACAGTCTGAATTTTATTGAATTAGGGGGCATTCATGCTGCGCGTCGCAATCCAGGTTAAAGAACTCATCTCCAGCAACGTCACCAGCGCGCTGGATTCGATGTCCAGCTCGGCCAAGATGCTGCATCAGCTCCAGCGTGAGATCGAAGAAGCGATCATCGCTCTTGAAGGTGAGCGCACCAAGACCGAGCGGAACCTGAAACGGCTGAAAGCCTCGCTGGCGCAAAACGAGCTTCGCGAAGCCGATTGGGGCGACAAAGCCAAATCAGCGATGGATCACGACCGCGAAGATCTCGCGCGTCAGGCATTGCTGGCCCGTGAAGATTGCCGCGAAGCGATTGCCGCAGGCAAGGATGACATCGCCAAAGCCAAAGCCGATCTCAAAGAAATCGAAGATGCGGTCAAAGAGCTCGAGGCTAAGCGAGCGGAAACCCGCGAACAGGCCAAAGCGCAATCCGCCGCCGACGCCGACAAGAGCGGATGCGGTGATGTTGGCGTGAGCACCGCTGAGAAACGCCTAAACCGCGTATCCCAGATGGAAAAACGCACCGAGTTTGCGACCGAAGACACATCTGACGCGCGCAGCAATGCCAGCGTGGACCGTGAGATTGACGAACTGCGCCGCGCGAGCGCCGTGGATGCAGAGCTTGCCGCGATGAAAGGCGGAACGAAGAAAGCCCCAGCCAAGCGGGCACGCAAGAAGGCCTAAGACTCCTCACATTCGCAAGGTGTATTACCAAGGCTAGACACCTTGCCATACTGTCATTACTCCTGCGTCCTTAGACAGTGGGAGAAGCAGGCATGACGCCAGAGGGCATTTTCGGCGTGGCAGGACAGGCGGCCATGCTTGGCTGGGTGATCCTGATCTTTCTCCCGCGCCGGTGGCATGCCTTGCTCTGGCTGCCGCGCTTCATTATCCCTTTTGGGCTGTCGCTCCTCTATTCAGGCCTCGCGATGGCGCATATCCTGACCGTGGATGGCGGCGGCTTCGGCTCTCTGGCCGAAGTAAAAACGCTGCTGTCCAACGATTGGGCGCTGCTTGCGGGCTGGGTCCATTATCTCGCCTTTGATCTGTTTATCGGCGGCTGGATCGCGATCCAGGCGGACAAGGTCGGTATTTCGAGACTGATCCAAGCGCCCATCCTGCTCGCAACCTTTATGGCCGGCCCGCTCGGCCTTGCGCTCTTTATGGCCATGCGCGCCGGATATGTGCGAAGCACTGCGGACGAAGAGCCCGTCTTGCGGGAGGCCACAGCATGAGCGACCCGCAGACCAACCTACCTGCGTGGAAGCCAATCCTTCCCCAGCTTGATGATGACCCGCTAACGCGTCTTCTAATGACATTTGCGCTGTTTATGGCCGCGGCGTTCATTGTCTTCATCCCCGCATGGGTCATCGACACACGCGTTCTCGACAGCGCACCGATCTGGACGAAACCGCAGAAATTCAACGTCTCTTTCGTCGTTCACTTCATCACACTGGCTCTTATCGCGCAGCAGATACCTCGCGCGGTCCGTTCGGGAATGGGTTTGCGCATTTTCGCCTATCTCGCGGGCATCGGATTGGTGTTCGAGTTCATCTATCTCAACACTCAAGCCGCGCGCGGCGTCCGCTCCCACTTTAACAATGACGGCCCGTTCGAGCAGATCATGTACGCCTTCATGGGCCTTGGCGCGGTTTTGCTGATGACCATCGCGGTTGCGATTGCTGTGCAGGTCTGGCGCAAAGCCGACCGGTCCCGGCGCGGCCTATGGCTCGGGACAATCGTCGGGTGTATCGGCGCCTTCATCACCACGGTGGTCTTCGGCTTCTATATGTCAGGCGAAGGTCGATATGTCGGCGCGCCTTTAACCGGAGGGGGCGAAGTGATCCCGTTCTTTGGCTGGAGCCGCGAATATGGCGATCTGCGCCCTGCCCACTTCGTAAGCATGCATATGCTGCAAACGATCCCGTTTGTCGGATGGCTGGCGGATCGTCAGAACTGGAACGGAACCATCATCGTTCTTGTAGCGACCGCTCTCCAGATCGCGTTGGCGACATTCCTGTTCATGCAGGCGCTGTCAGGTCAGCCGTTCTGGCCCGCCTGATCAGCGTTTCGCGCGCGCTCGATTTCACGGCGCGGTATCTTCATGCCCTTCGTCCGGCTAGTCAGATGAAACTGGCGGCACAGCTCGCACGTATAGACGCGCAGCTTGAACGGAGCGGCGTCAGCCGCATCCTCCGCCGCTTCGCGCGTGGCATACCGTTTCTTGCGATTGCAGACGGCGGGACGCGTCTTCACGAGCCCGTCCCGCGCTTTCGGCCTTATTTGACCAGTTCGACCTGTTCGAACTCAAGCTCAACCGGCGTAGCGCGGCCAAAGATCGAGACCGAAACCTTGACCTTGGCTTTGTCGAAATCGAGTTCTTCGACAACACCGTTGAAGCTGGCGAAAGGACCGTCGAGCACTTTGACCTGATCGCCGATTTCGTAATCGACGCTGATGTCTTTTTTCGGAGCAGATTTTGCTTCCTCGACACCGCCAAAGTAACGTGCGGCTTCTTTTTCGCTGATCGCCTGCGGCTTGTTGCCCGAACCCAGAAAGCCGGTGACTTTCGGAGTGTTCTTGACGAGGTGATACACGTCATCGGTCATGTTGAGTTTTGCGAGGACATAGCCCGGCATAAACTTGCGCTCGACCTGAACTTTCTTGCCGCGTTTCACTTCGGTGATGGTTTCGGTCGGAACTTCGACTTCCTCGACACCTTCGGACAGGCCAAGGCGCTCTGCTTCAGACAGAATCGCCTCTTTCACCTTGTTTTCGAAACCGGAGTAAGCGTGGATGATGTACCAGCGGGCCATTGATTATCCTTGAAGTCGGGACGTTGCGTTGGCTGCGCGCTCTTAAGCGAGCGTCAGCAGGAATTTGACGACGGCGTTGAACAGGCTGTCGATGCCGAAGAAGAACAGCGACAGGATCACCATGAAGATGAAGACGAAGATCGACGTACGGATCGTCTCTTCGCGCGTCGGCCAGACAACCTTGCTCGTCTCGGTGCGAACCTGATTCACAAACTCGGCAGGCGAGGTTTTCTTCTTTTTCTCTTCGGCCATGGATTGAGCCTTGTCCTTCAAAATGTGTCGGTTCTTCCAACTGGTCGCTTTGAGGTAGGGTCCATCGCCCTCCGAGACAAGATCAACGGAAGAGCTTTGAATTTTGCGATGTCGGAAAGACACAAAGGCCAATAGGCGGCGGGTCCGTCAAAAGCAAGCGCAAGAATCTTGGTTCGGGCTTTGATTTACGCACGCCATCCGGCGCGCGATATCCTCGCGCCTATCGGCGCTGCGGGCGCCCGGTCGGGCTTGCGGTCGCTGCGCGACCGAGCTCTGAGACCAAGCCACCGAATTTGTACCCGGCCTCTTGGTGCCAACGAGCTAGGTAGCGATGAGAGCGTCGCGAGTAGGGACGCCAGCGCGCGACCGCGCGCCGCCGCTTATGCGGCGAAGCCAAGCAGCGCGGATGCGCTGCGCCCGGCGTTTGAGGGCGCACAACAAAAAACTAGCTAATGGCGCAACGCGCCGTTAGCGTGCATCGCTTGGAATTGGCCCGCACGGGCCGGTTGTTCTTCGGGGACAAGCAAAGGGGATAGCCGCAATGGCTGCAACACCTTCGGGCGCGGAAGCATGGATCGCGCCGATTACCAATCTTTCGGATTTCATCTGGGGCGGCACATGGAATGGCGAAGCCCTTCCGTGGCTTTCCATCGGCGGACAGCCTATTCCGCCAATGACGCTGATCCTGCTGGGCATCGGCATGTACATCATGTTCGGCCTGCGATTCTATCCCATCGTCAAATTGGGCAGCGCTTTCAAAGGACTGTTTTCCAGCCGCAAAAGCGAAGGTTCTGGCGAGATTTCGCCGTTCGCCGCGCTTTCAACGGCGCTTTCGGGACAGGTCGGCACGGGTAACCTTGCCGGTGTCGCGACAGCTATCGCGCTCGGCGGACCGGGCGCAATTTTCTGGATGTGGATCACCGCCCTTGTCGGCATGGCTCTGGCCTTTGCCGAGGGTTCGCTGGCCATTCGTTACCGCGAAAAGACCTCTGACGGCGTCTATCGCGGCGGCCCGATGACTTACATCATGATGGGCCTTGGCAAGAAGTGGACATGGCTCGCTATTGTCTTCTGCCTCGGCACGCTGTTCTCCGCGCTCGTCACGGGCAACTCGATTCAGGCGAACGCTATTGCAGACGGTATGAACGAGCTGTTCGGCATTGAGGAATATATTGGCGGGGCAATCACTGCGATCCTCGTCTTTATCGTGATCATCGGCGGTATCAAATCCATCGGTAGCGTGGCGGAGAAAATCATTCCGTTTATGGCTGGCGCTTACATCATCATGGCGGTTCTGGCGTTGATCCTGAACTTTGGCGATCTGCCTGCGACCTTCGCTCTCATCTTTGATGGCGCGTTTAATCCGCAAGCTGCCACTGGCGGTTTTGCGGGCGCGGCGATTATGCTGGCGATCCGTGCCGGTGTGGCGCGCGGCCTGTTCTCGAACGAGGCGGGTCAGGGTTCCACTCCCATCGCTCACGCTGTGGCGCAGACCAACGATCCGCAGCAACAAGGCCGCATGGCGATGCTGGGCACGTTCATCGACACCATCGTGATCTGCACCATGACGGCGCTGGTTATGCTGACGGTTCAAGGCGACTTCACCGCGGGCGGAGAAGCTGTGAAACATGCGTGGAATTCCGACCTTGAAGGGTTTGCGATGACCAGCGGCGCTTTCGCAGCGGCGTTCCCGTTTGAAGTGATCGGTGTACCAATCGGTACGCTGATCGCGTCGATTGCGCTTATCCTGTTCGTGTTCACGACGCTTTTGACGTGGAGCTATTATGGCGAGCGGGCGATCACCTTCATCTATGACCGCGTACCGGGTTCGACCCGCGGCGGTGAGAAGATCCTGCATATGGTGTGGCGCGTCCTGTGGTGCGTTGTGATCTATCTCGGATCGACGCTCGATCTGACGCTCGTGTGGCGCATGGGCGATATCGCCAACGCTGCCATGGCGCTGCCAAACTTGCTGGCGCTGTTGCTGCTGTCAGGCGTCGTGTTCAAACTGGCTCAGGGCAAGAAGGACGCAGGTCCGACGCACACCGCCGAAACACCGGAAGAGCCGAACGAATATTAATCGGCTTCACCTGAACAAACAAAAGGCCGGCTTGCACAACGCAAGTCGGCCTTTTTTGTTGGGCACATCATAGTGGAAACAAACCCAATCGGTCTCGCAGAGACCGCAAGTGCGACCGCCCGTCCGCAGGCCCGACGAGATCGCGAACCCGGATGGGCTTGCACCAGAAAATAAGAGAAATGGCAGGGGCACAGAGACTCGAACTCTGGACCTTCGGTTTTGGAGACCGACGCTCTACCAACTGAGCTACGCCCCTGCAGGCGTCGGGCGCAATAGCGGGGGTGCGCGCTATAGGCAATACAAGATCGCGCGCAATTGCATCGCTCTTCCTATCGGAGACCCAAATCCCACGGTCTGTCGCGTAAGACCTAGCGCCCTGCCCGACATCGCTGCTAAGCGGCGCTGATATGCATTCGCCCCTGCGCAACACTATCCCGGTTGAAACCCTTTTGCTGGCCTATCGCAGCGGGATTTTCCCGATGGCCGACACTCGCGAGGATCAGGATGTTTTCTGGGTAGAGCCACGTGACCGCGCGATCATTCCGCTGGATGGGCTAAAAGTGTCGAAATCACTGCGCAAGGTCCTGCGCAGTGGGCGTTACACAATCACTTTGGACGCAGCCTTTGAAGAAGTAATCCGCGCTTGCGCTGCACCCCGCCCCGGCCACCCGGAAAGCTGGATCAGCGACCGTATCGTCCGCAGCTATGTCGATTTACATCACGCTGGCCACGCGCATTCAATAGAGTGCTGGCAAGAGAGCAAGACCGAAGAACCAGTTCTAGTTGGCGGTCTTTACGGCGTTTCATTCGATTCGGTGTTTTGCGGAGAAAGCATGTTCAGCCGGGCCGACAATTCAAGCAAAGTGGCCCTGTGCTGGCTCGTCGCCCTGCTTCGTATTGCGGGATTCAAGCTGCTCGATTGTCAGTTTATGACCGACCACCTCGCCTCGATGGGCGCGGCCGAGATGCCTCAGGCTGACTATTTGCAACTGGTGTTGAATGCGCGCGGGAAGCCGAACATGACGCTTGATGAAGCGTTCGACGATGTGGTCCTAAATGCGAAAGCGTTTGATTATTCGCCTGGCCAGCTCATTTCGCAATTTTTGACCCAGACATCGTAAATCGGGTGCTCGACCACGTTGAGGCTTGGCGATTCCTTGTAAAGCCAACCTGAAAATACACGGGTGTGATCGCTTTGACCGCGATCCAGAATATCGACCTGGACAAAAGCGCCGGTTTCCTGCGGCATTTCCCAGGCGGCCGTGCGCTCACAGCTCGCCAAAGTAATGATAACTGGGCCGATTTCGCGGGTCTCGCCCGGCGACATCTCGATATCTTCGCTGATATTATTGCGCTTGTTCAGCAAGCCGAGCGTTGCGACGCGTTCCTCATTCGGAGTGACACCGTCGGTTTCGATCGGAACATCGGCGCCATCGTTTTCATCTGCCGGCGTTGCTTCGCCTAACGGCACTTCGACTGTTTGCGGTGCATCAGGTTCGGCCCCGCAGGCGGCAACAGTCAATCCGACCAACAAAACGGGATAAAGACGCTGCATCGCGAATTCGGTCAGCCTTCCGGCGACCAAGCCTCATAATCGCCATCGGCAGCCGCGCGTTTGCCGCCGCGTTCCAGCGCGCCCTGTGGGCGGTATGCCTGCGCCGTACCGGTTGCGTTGGGGGTGTAGTCGACCTCCCAAATCTTAGCCGGTGGCAGATGGCTTTCCGGCACATCATCAAACGCGCCGTGCAGCCAGCCGTGCCATTCGGATGGCACGCGGCTGGAATCATTCGCGCCGTTATAGATGACCCAGCGTTTTTCCATCTGGGTGTATGATCCCGTCGAGGGACCGTCTTTGGCGGCCTTGCGGTAGTATTTGTTGCCTTCCGCATCGGTGCCAACATGCTCGCCGCCGGTGCGGATCGCCCACCAGTGAGTGCCTAGCGTAGCGCCGTCCCACCAAGTGAAGATTTTTCCAAAGATTCCCATGCGCCGCCGATTAGCGGAATTGACCCGTCAGGCCAAGATCATTCGGCTGGAATTTCCGGCAATTGATATTCAACCGCATCGCCGGGCTCGATCCCGAGCTCTTCCGTCAGGCCGCCGCGCACTTCGAACACGGCCGATGCCAACCCCTCGGAAGGGAGAGATTCGAGCGAATACGGCTCTGTACGCTCCGCAATGTTCGATATCTTACCGTCTGTTCCGACGAAGATAATGTCGAGCGAGATCGGAGTGTTGCGCATCCAGAAACTACGCGTTTGCGGCACGTAGGACGGGAACAGCATCGCTTCATCATCGGCGAGCTCGGTCCGGAACATGAGCCCACGCGTCTGCGCCTCCGCGCTGGCCGCGAGTTCCGTTTTGAACACGTGCCGCGTCTCTCCGCTCACAATGGCAACGTCGATTATCTCAAGGCCTGAGATCGGATGCTTGGCGCTGTCTTCCTGCGCATTCTGTGTCGCTGGCGGATCTTCCGCCGCGCCCACCGGTGTGCATGCAGTCGCCAGCAAAGCAACCGGTGCAAGCCGCAGCAGCAGCCCTGGTTTGAAAGGCAGGTGATCAATCATTGTCATAGCCTTGTTCCTCTAACGCCTCTTGTATCCATTGCTCAACATCCGCGACAGCAGATGCATCCATAATGAACCGGACATGGTCCATCTTGTGACCGGCGCGGAGCATAGCAGCAACCTGTTTTTCGCGAAGTTTGTGGGAATTTACATCCTGTAAACCACCCTCGTATTCACCCTCTTCATCAGCGCGCAATTTGTCAGAATACACGCCAAAACGCCGCTTTTTGGCGAGCAAGGCTGCGGCTTCGCGGGCAGTCGCTTCGGTGGGTGCATGATCCTCGCGCACACCTTCATCGACACCCGCTGCCCATAGAGCCTGTTCAACGCGCCGCGCGCCATATCCTCGCGCGGTTAAATCGCGGGACTTCGCACGGGCATAAGCATCATCATTGACATAGCCGAGCTCAATCAGGCGGGCGACCAAGGTAGGCACATCAAGATCGAGCGTGCGGCCATCGGAATCCTCCGCCGTGCCGCGCTCGCGTATCTTGCGTGCCAGATAGCTCTCTAATTTCGCACCAGTCGTCGCAAAGCGCGCAGCGTAGGAAAGCGCCAGGTCCCGCAGCGCAGTTTGATCCAACGGTTTCCGCTTACGAACACGCTTTTGCGCACCGTCACGGCGTTCCTTTCGACCGCTGTCAGAGCCCGGTTTCCCGCGATTGTTTGATGACGAAAACGTGTTCAATGCAATTTTTTTGCCTTATTCGTGCCACAGTCCTTATCAAATGGAGGAATTTGGACCGTTTTAGGCATGGGAGCCTGATACGTGAGGGATATAATAGGGCGCTCTTTGCTGCGCTGCAAATTACGGGTATCGCTATAAAAATGACCGACGCCGCATTGAAGCCGACGCCGAATGATTGCGATTTGCCGCGCCTCCGCGCCGAATTTGCAACCTTCAACGAAGCCATAGATTACGCCGCGAGAAGCGAAAAAGGCCTCAATTTTCACGATATGCGTGGACAATTGGAACGGGTTTATCCGTTTTCCGAAATGCGGGACGATGCGCTCGTCATGGCGCGCCGCCTGATTGCTTCAGGGATTAAGCCGAAAGACCGCGTCGCATTGATTGCGGAGACCGGGCCTGAATTTGCCGCATTGTTCTGCGCCTGCATCTATATGGGTGCCTGGCCGGTGCCATTGCCGCTGCCGACAACTTTTGGCGGCAAGGATAACTACATCGATTCACTGGCTGTCCAACTGAACAGTTCGGACCCGGTCATCCTGATCTATCCGCCGGAAATTGCCGAAATGGCAGCAGCGGCGGCGGACCGTCAGGGTTGCGCCAGCGAAAGCTGGGATGATTTTGCGCTGCGCGACGCGCCTGAATGTGATCTTCCCAAAGCTGATCCCGAGGATATTTGCTATCTGCAATACTCCTCCGGCTCCACACGCTTCCCGACCGGTGTAGCGGTTACGCACAAGGCCTTGCTGCACAATCTCTATGGCCATTCGACCAGCATGAATTTGGGCGAGAACGATCGCTGTGTCAGCTGGCTGCCGTGGTATCACGATATGGGTCTGGTCGGATGTTTCCTGTCGCTGATCGCCAATCAGGTTTCGGCCGATTATCTGAAACCTGATGCCTTTGCCCGCCGGCCGCTCGCATGGCTCGATATGGTCAGCCGCAACCCCGGTAACACGCTCTCTTATTCGCCAACCTTCGGCTATGATATTTGCGCACGCCGTATTTCGAGCCAGTCGAATGTCGCCGAACGGTTTGACCTGTCGCGTTGGCGCATCGCGGGCAACGGCGCGGATATGATCCGCCCTGACGTTATGCAAAGCTTCGTCAACGCATTTTCCGATGCCGGTTTTAAAGCCGCCGCCTTCACGCCTTCCTATGGCCTCGCCGAGGCGGTTCTGGGCGTTACAGTCATGCCGCCGGGCGAAGGCATCCGCGTTGAGCTGGTCGAGGAAGAACGCCTATCGGGCACGCCGCGCGATCTGACGCGCCCTGCCCGATACCGCGCGATTGTGAATTGCGGCAAAGCTCTGCCGGATATGACGGTTGAAATTCGCGGCGAGAACGGCGAAGCGCGCGGTGATCATCAGATTGGCAAAGTCTGGTGCCACGGCCCCAGCGTGATGCATTCCTATTTCCGCAACGAAGAAGCCACGGCGGACTGCCTTGTTCCGGACAAGGACGGAAACGGGGATTGGCTCGACACGGGCGATATGGGCTATCTCGCAGATGGCTACCTGTTCATTGTCGGCCGTGCGAAAGACATGATCATCATCAATGGCAAGAACCATTGGCCGCAAGATATCGAATGGGCAGTGGAGCAACTGCCCGGGTTCAACCACGGCGATATCGCGGCGTTTTCGGTCGAAACCGAAGGCGGTGAAGAAGCGCCCGCAGTCTTGGTCCATTGCCGCGTTTCTGATCCCGAAGAGCGGGTTAAGCTGCGTGAACAGATCGCGGACAAGGTTCGGTCGGTCACCGGCATGAGCTGTGTCGTCGAGCTCGTGCCGCCGCGGACATTACCGCGCACAAGCTCCGGCAAACTCAGCCGCGCGAAAGCGAAGAAGCTGTATCTGTCAGGCGAGATTGTCCCTCTGGATCTGGCCGCTTAAACCAAGCTTTCGATTACTCGCCCGGCCCCGCCCATTCGGCGCGTAGGGGGCCGTTTGCGACGCGGATGCTCACTTCAACTCCGTTTGCCACGAGCAATTCTGTCGCTGCCTGAGCATCGGTCGCATTGCCAACCAATACAATCGGCAAATCAACGCGCGATGCAGCCCACTGGACCACACTCAAAGCCTGCGAACCCTCGGGCGTTGGCCCGTCTTCTCCGAAAGTGATCTCCGCCGGCAAACGTCCCGCAGGCGGCAACAGCTCGACATCCCATTCCGGCTCGGTCGCGCTGATCCGCTGCTCCAAAGCTTTGTACGCCGCGAGAGTGGCACCCTCTAGCACCTCAGCTCGAACCAGAGCTTTGCGGCGTGTACGATCGATCAGCACGTCGTCTTCGGGAACGCCTGCAACCAGCGCCAGACGCTGGGCAAGATCGGTGGCCCGCGCCTGCGCATCGGCTTCCTCGCTTTCCCGCGTTGCTGAAAGCTGCGCTTGCTCCGCGGCGCTGGCGCTTGTCCCGACCTGAAACTGAGTCAGAGATAGCTCAACTGGCTGCCCGAGACGGTTCGCCAAAGCACGCTCGATTTCGGTTTCGGCATCGAGTTTGGGTGATGGTGTGTAAATCGAAGCAGACACCGCAATCGGCTTTGCCCGGAAATCGACATCAAGCCTCGAAATCTCGGACCCGGTCATAAACGGTTCTTCGATCTCGCCCCGAATGATGCGCTGTGAATTGGTCTGAAACGCGATCTGTTGCAGCGAGAGGGCCAGAGGGATCGCCAGTCCGATGAACACGGCGATCACCATAAAGTTCTGATATTGCGTCTGGCGGTGGCTCAGCGTGGTTTTGAACCCGTATAGCCGCGCCATCGCCCACGCCGTTAGAGCGATGGTGATAAGGTTGGTCACATAAAGCAGCAGCGCGCCGGAAAAGACTGTCCAGTTCCATGTCGCCAAACCAAAGCCGACCACGGCCAATGGTGGCATCAAAGCGGTCGCAATTGCCACGCCGACAATCGTGCCTTCGCGTCCGCGGATCATAGCGTATGCGCCCGCCAGTGCAGAGAAGAGAGCCACGAACAGGTCAAACAGGTTCGGCTGGGTCCGCGCAGCGATTTCCGGCGTAATCGTCTGGATAGGCGACATATAAACCAGCACCCCGGTCAGGGCGATGCCCATAACACTGCCCCATGCAAGGCTACGCGCGGATTGTTTGAGCCATTGGTAATCACCGATAGCCAATGCAAAGCCGAGCCCCATGATCGGGCCCATCAATGGGGAGAGCAACATCGCGCCGATCACGACAGCAGGCGATGACAGAAGCAGACCGAGCACGGCAATGCCCGCGCTCATCGCGGTCATAAACAGATAGCGTTCGGAAAGCAGGCAATCCTCGCGCCGTTTTTCGATCACCTGCGATTGGTTCACCGTGCCGATGACATCGCGCATCCACCAGCGCAGCAGGCTGAACTTTACGGTTCCGAAGGTCGAAGCGGTTGACCGGATAGCCGTCGCCTCGCCCTCTTCCTTTTTTGCTTCTTTGACCGGATTGTTGCTGTCAGTCGCCAAGTGTTTCAGCCCTTTAGTGTTTCCGGGTAATTACGGCGTTTCGCGCATAAGGCAAAGCGCCTGCGAACAGACGCGCGCAATTTGTTGGAACAGCCGCAACAAAAGAGCTACCTTGAAAGGTGTGTTTTAGATCACTAATACAGTGATTGAAGACATTATGGATTTTGCGGCCGAGCGGCCGACGGAGGAAACGCGTTAGAATGAGCACCGAAAGCCAGCCGGAAACAAAGATCGCCACCGCGACCAAGACCGCCACCGATTTCGAGCTGACCCCGCCCGATCCCGTGCCTGAGGTTGCACCGGAAAAGGCAGCTGGCCTCGTTCCCGTTTCGACCGAAGAGAAAAGCAAGCTCGATACAAAGGTCGATGCCTTTGTAACCGATCTGGTCTCCGTCGATGCCAAATCGCCTGAATTCGGCGAGAAGGTCGATCAGATTACCCGCATGGGTCAGGAGCAAATCCGGGCTGCTGCTGCGCATTCCAACCGCTTCCTTGACCGTCCTGTTCGCGCCATGGATGCCGACAGCAGTGTGGGCAGCGATCTGGCTGAACTGCGCCGCACGGTCGAAGACCTCGATCCGGGACGCAAGAACAAACTGCTGACGCCGCGCAAACTGTTTGGCATCATCCCCTTCGGCAACAAGCTAAAGAACTATTTTGATAGCTACACCTCAGCGCAGGGCCACATTCAGGCGATCCTTGAACGGCTCGAAGGCGGCAAGAAAGAGCTGCACCTTGATAACGCAGCGATCGACACCGAACGGCAAAAGCTGTGGGAAGCGATGGGCGAATTGGAGCAGATGATCCACATCGCGAAAACGCTCGACACGCGGCTCGAAGCGAAAGCTCTGGAACTGGATTCCAGCGATCCTGAAAAAGCCAAGGCGCTGCGTGAAAGCGCCCTGTTCTATGTCCGCCAGCGGACGCAGGATTTGCTCACCCAGATGGCAGTAAGCGTTCAGGGCTATCTCGCGCTGGATCTCGTGAAAAAGAACAATGTCGAGCTGGTCAAAGGCGTCGACCGCGCCAGCACCACCACTGTCGGCGCGCTGCGTACGGCTGTCACGGTGGCTCAGGCGATGACGAACCAGAAACTGGTTCTTCAGCAGATCACTTCGCTGAACGAGACAACCACGAACATTATCGATTCGACCAGCACGTTGCTGCGCGAACAGACCGCGCAAATCCACGAACAGGCGGCATCTTCGACCATTCCGCTCGAAACGCTGCAACGCGCATTCCAGAACATCTATGACACGATGGATGAAGTGGATAGCTTCAAAGTGCGCGCGCTCAGCAGCATGAAACAGACGGTCAATGTCCTGACTGACGAAGTCGAGAAGTCGAAAGGCTATATTGCCCGGGCCGAAGGACAGGCGCAGGCGCAATCGAAGGTCGCGAGCGAACCTTCGCTGCTGGCGCTCGATAAATAATGAACGACACGACCAAGCAATCCGAACAGATCATGAGCGCAGCGGGCCAATCGCTCGCCGTGCAGCGTTCTGGCGGGACACACCGGCCCGGCGACAGCATCGGTCAGGGATCAGCGGCGGCGAAGCGTAAGAACTGGATCAAGCGGGCGAAATACTTTGCCGGCGCGATCCTTACGATCTTTGTCACCGCTTCGATTGCTGGTCTAGTGCTTGAAGGGATCGGTTTCACTGGCGTGATGATGGTTGCCCTTGCTGTGATGGCGGCAGCCTATGTTTTCAGCAACTACCCTAAGGTCAAAGTGCCCAAGCGGGACGAGCTGATGAAAGGCGACCCGAAGCAAATGGTTGCCCGCACGGAGCTTTGGCTGGAATCCCAACGCCCGGCCCTTCCCGCTCCGGCGGCCAAAATCGTCGAAGATCTCGGCGTTCAACTCGACTCGCTCGGCCTGCAACTCGAAACCGTCGACGCAAACCATCCCGCCGCGCGCGAAGTGCGCGAGTTGGTAGGCGAGTATATTCCCGAAACGATAGAGAATTACCGGAAAGTCCCCCAGCATCTGCGCGGCGAAGCGCACGCTGGCAAAACGGCAGATCAACGCCTGACGGACAGTCTCGGCAAAATCTCGACCGAAGTCGACCGAGTGACGCGACGACTCGCCGAAGGGGCGCTGGATGATCTAGCGATCAAGGATCGCTATCTCGAATACCGCTATGGCGGGGATGAACTGCTCGAAGACATGAACGGCAAATCGAAATGAGCCCGGCCTGATGCGCGTCAATCTGCCCCATGACCTCGGCAAAGAAGAAGTCCGCAAGCGCATGCGAGAGCGCAGCCATGAAATTGCGGGCTATTTCCCGCCCGGCATGGCAACTATCGAAACGTCCTGGTCGGATGAAGATCAGATGGATTTGCTGGTGACCGCCGCAGGGCAGCGCATCAAAGGCGCGGTCGAGGTGTATGATGATGAAGTCGTCATCGAAATGAACCTGCCAGCCATGCTCGGATTTCTACGCGGAACGCTTGAAAGCGCGGTCCGCACCCAAGCGACCAAGCTGCTTGAGTGATACCCCCGCTTAGGCCGCAGGCCGCGTTAAGAGCGTTACCTCTGCCGCACTGAAATCAAGCGCGTCAATCGAGGCCGCATACAGGCATTCACCAGCACCCGCTGACGCTTCGCCATCAATCGCGCTGACGCTGCCTTGCAAAGGCAAAGCCATCAGGCCTGATTGGTAGGCGCGTCTCGTCGCCTCGTCTGGCGCACCTTCGACCCGGTCCAAACGGAAATGCGCGCCATTCACCAGGGTCTGGCCGCGCGCGGCCGCAGATCCGCGATGTTCATCCGAATAGCGACCAGTATCAGCTACGCTTATGGCGCGCTCCAGATGCAATTCACGCGGGCGGCCATAATCGTACAATCGGAACGTTGTGTCGCTGTTCTGTTGGACCTCGACCAAGGCAAGCCCTGGTCCGATTGCATGCACCGTGCCAGCAGGTAGGTAAAAGACATCGCCTGCCTTCACATCATGCCAGGTCAGCAATTCCTCGATCGAACCATCACGCGCAGCGGCTTCAATCTGCGCGGGCGTAAGCTCCTGATCAAATCCAATCGCAAGCTTTGCACCCGGTTCGGCATCCAGCACGAACCAGCATTCCTCTTTTCCAGCTTCGCCCGCTTGCGCGTTATGGTTGCCCGGGTGAACCTGCACAGAGAGTTTTTCGCTGGTGAAGAGGTACTTCACGAGCAGTTGGGGCAATTCTGTAGGCGGCTCGAACCAGATCTCTCCGATGCGCTCATCTGCGGGCGAAGAGAATGGCGCGGGGAGCGTATCGCGTCCCCATACCTTTGCGACCATTTTGGTCGGCAATTGGCGCGATGCACCCTCACCCGTCATTGATTGACGGCTCCGGGCAGTTTCCCGACCCTTTGCGCCCCGGCGCGTGTGGTGACCAACACTTCGCCATTGGCAATAACGATGCACACATCGTCAAGCCCGACAACCGACACACGAGGCCCATCGGTTGTCGCCAATACGCCAGAGCATCCATCAAGGTCGATGTCGCCGCGTGTGACATTACCGGCTTCATCGCCTTCGTCGCTCAATGCGTCTTGCAAAGCCGCCCAATTGCCGATGTCGGACCATCCCATGTCCGCAGGCACCATCGCCGCGCGCTGCGTGTTTTCCATGACTGCGTAGTCAATCGAGTCGCCGTCAATTGCGGCAAACGGATCGGCAGCGGGATAGAAGCGCGTGCCGTCTTCTCGCCCTTCGGCGACGGCCTGTGCCACAAGCTCCGCCATTTCCGGGCGATGCTGCGCCAGTTCTTCGAGCAGGTATCCGGCACGGAAAGCAAAGATGCCCCCGTTCCAGCTATATTCGCCGCTCGCCAGATAGGCCTCGGCCCGTTCCAGATCAGGTTTTTCGACGAAGCGCGCAATTTTGAAACCGCCGGGCAAGGCCTCGCCACGGTGAAGGTAGCCATACCCTGTTTCCGGGGCGGTTGGCGCGATCCCGAATGAGACCAACCAATTGTCCTGAGCCAAAGCTGCGGCTGCAATAGCCGCATCGCGAAACGCTTGCGCATCAGCGATATGATGGTCGCTCGGGCAAACGAGCATGATATCGTCCGCGGGCAGCATCGCCGCTGCAAGAGCAATGGCAGGTGCGGTATTCTGGGCCGACGGTTCAACAATCAACCGGTGCTCGCCAGTCATCTGCTCTTCGATGAGATCGATATGTTGAGGACCGGCGACCACAACGGGCGGGGCAAAGCGGCTGTCGCCCGCAACCCGGCTTGCCGCCTGTTCAAAGAGTGTTTCATCGCCGATCAGCGGAAGAAATGGCTTGGGCTTCACCTTACGGCTAACCGGCCATAGCCGGGTTCCGCTACCACCACACAAAATGACCGGGTGAATCGTATTCATGATCATCGCGGCTCCGCTATGCGATCAGAAAAGAAAGCTGTCGTTTCAGCGAGCCTATAGCAGCACGATGCGACGATGCCAGCACGTAGATGCTGGCATTGATGCAAGCGCAACCGTATTCAAAACCAGCGTTGCCGCCAATAGAATGGGGCGGCCACCGGATTGCCATTTGCATCCATAGCCGGGCGGAACCGCAGGCGGTTTTCGACCAGCTCGCAGGTGATCCGGTCAGCCTCCGCATCCGGGCTCGGGCGGTAAACAGAGCACCCGCTGGCGCGGCCATTGATACCAACTGTGACCCGCACAATCACTTCGGTGCCGCGCCGGGCCTCACGGCCCCCGGGCGGCGTCGGGTAGTCACGAGCATTCTGGATTGATCCGGATATGTGCACGGGCTTGCTCACCGCGATGCCGCCCTGCCCGCCGCCCGAATTCCCGCTTCCGGTTCCTACACCGCTACCTGCTGCGCCGGTGCCATCGCCCGTGTCGCGCGCACCGGATCTGTTCGCTGTGCCGGTAGAGGACGCTTGCGGAACCGGCGTCGGGTTCGTTTTTATTTCTGACTTTGGTGCGGTCACTGGTTTTGGGACCGCTTGTTTGCCCTGATCGCCTTGAGCGCCTTGATCGGGCTCAGGTTTGTTTTCCGGTGGCGGGGGATCGGGCGGCGCCGTGATCGTTACGGTGAAAGCGGAGACTACCGTACGCTCGATGCTGCCGGTAAATTCCGGCGCCAGTGCCCGGCCAAGCCCATAGAGTGCAGCGATATGCAACAACACGATGAGCACGATAACCCACCAGCGTGGACGACGAAGAGCCCCTGAATACCGTGTTTTCGCGTGGGTCATGATGAACCTGACGCTTGCCTTTCTGCTTCACCTTAGCGGCAACCCCGCCCGAATTTGCGAGGGATTATATATCAGCTTTGAGGCCAATTGCGATGCAGCGCAAAATCAAGCGCATAGTTTCCGACTTTATCACCGTTGCGCCTGCGCAACCGCGATCACATGTGCCTGACAAAGCCAGTTTAGTCTTTGCGCTGGCGGGATCGTTGGCTTTCTTCGGTCTCGCCATGCTCAGCCTAAACCTGTCGAAGTTCGATACAACATTGGCAAGCGTTTGGGTGCCTAACGCAGCGGCGGTCGCGCTGCTTCTAAGGGCGCGTATTGGCAATGAATTGCCATTCTATCTCGCTGTGATGATCGCGAGCACGCTGGCGAATGCCCTTTCGGGGACGTCGCTCGGGGTATCGCTGGTCTTCTCGCTTGCCAATGTGATCGACATCGCGGTGGTGGTCGCGATCACCAGAGGAACGAACGGCGCCCGGCCGGATATGACACAATTGCCCGATCTGGCGCGTTTCGTCTGGGCCGGAGGGCTGATCGGTCCGACGATCTCTGCCGGCATTGCCTCAATCGCTATGGTGGGCTTCGAAGGAGCAGATTGGGCCGTCGCGACCTCATGGTTGCTCACTGACGCAATGGGGATGGTGCTAGTCGTTCCGGCAACGCTCCTCGCATTTGACGCATGGCAAGAGCGTAATCAGGCAATGCATGCCGACTGGTTTGAACGTATCGCACTGCTTGGCGGCGGAATGGCATGCGCCTTCTTGGTCTTCAAACAAGACGCCTATCCGCTGCTATTTCTGATCCCGCCAATCGCCCTGCTGCATGCGTTCCGCCTCGGAAGTTTGGGCACGGCAATCTATGTTATCGGCCTTGCGATCGTAGCCAGCGCGATGACTTGGGCCGAATTTGGCCCGATTGCAAAGGCAGGTCTGTCGGCAAGCACACAGGTGCACATGGTTCAGGCCTTCATTGCCGCCAATTTTCTGACCAGCCTGCCAGTCGCAGCGATCCTCGCCGGACGACAAAAAATTGTCGAAGATCTTGAAATGGGCAAACGGCAGCTGGATTTGCTCGCTGACAACATCACCGACGCGGTCTTGCGCTATGATATCACGGGTTGCTGCACCTACGCTTCGCCATCTGTGCGCGATGTGCTGGGCGAGGAACCCGAAACCTTTCTTGGTAAGAACCCAACCGACCGGATGCATCCTGACTCGCGCGAAAAGATCATACTGGCGCAGGATCGATTGCTCTCAAACGATTCCGACAAGGAACGCTTTACCTATCGGAGGTTCCACGACGCGCCTGACGGAAGCCCAATCTATATCGAAGCGGATTGTGCCATCGCGCAAAACCCCGAAACAGGCGAACGTGAAGGCATCGTTGTTTCGGCGCGCGATGTGACAGAACGGGTCGAATTGGAATTGCTCCTGAGAAGAGCTCGCCGACATGCCGAAAACGCCGCCCGGGCAAAGTCGGAGTTTCTCGCCAATATGAGCCACGAAATCCGGACACCGATGAACGGCGTCCTGGGTTTCGCGGAACTCATTCTACAGAGCGATCTCGACGATGATCAGCGCCGCCAAACCGAAATGATCGTACAATCGGGGCGGTCAATGATGCTGCTTCTGAATGACATTCTGGATCTCTCGAAGATCGAGGCAGGGCAGATATCAATCGACCGCGCCGCCATAAATCTGCACGAAACGCTCGATGAATGCATCGCGCTTCATCGCCCTAATGCCGAAAAGAAAGACCTTACCCTCACCCTTGAGCGCGAGGACAAAGGGGACAACTCTTCGGAAGATGATGACATTTGGGTGATGACTGACGGTCTGCGGTTGCGGCAAATTGTGCTCAACCTGGTGGGCAATGCCGTGAAATTCACCGAAACTGGCTTGATCGCTGTGAGCTACCGTCTTGAGGACAATGAATTCAGCATTCGTGTCGTCGATTCCGGAATCGGGATCAGCGCCTCAAGGCTTGAATCGGTCTTTCATCCTTTCACACAAGAGGAAAGCAGCACCGCTCGCCGCTTTGGCGGAACCGGTCTTGGCCTGACAATCAGTCGCCAGCTTGCCGAGCTGCTTGGCGGGTTCATTGAAGTGGAGAGCGAAGCGGGTGTCGGCTCATGCTTCACTCTGACACTGCCAGCAAAACGGACAGCACCTCAACGCGAGGTCCAGACAGAGCCGACAAAGCTGTCGCTCGACGAAATGCCTCATCAAGCACGTATTCTGCTCGCCGAAGATCACGATGTTAATCGCATGCTGGCGACAGAGATGTTGGAACGTTGCGGACAGACAGTCGCGGTCGCCCACGATGGCAATGAAGCAATCTCCATGGTGATCGACAGCATGATGCGCGGATCGCCCTATGACCTGGTCCTGATGGACATTCAGATGCCGGGTTGCGACGGGTATTCGGCGGCACGCACGATCCGTGCGGAGGGAATCTCTCCCGAAACACTGCCGATTATCGCACTCACCGCCAATGCCTTCCCAGAGGATGTAGCAGCGGCGCGCGATGCGGGCATGCAGGCGCATTTGGCAAAGCCGTTTGTCTTTTCGGATTTGGCGCGCGCGCTGCAACGTTGGCTACCCACACGCATTATCGAAAGCGGCGAAGAAAAACGGGTAATCGCAGAGCCGGGTCCTCTTCAAACCAGCATACTCACCGAACGTTGGCTGATGCGGCGCAGCGAAGTTGTCGAAGCGGTGCGGCTGGCAACCAATGACGGCACTTTGGCCCCCGATGCTCCGCGCAACGCACGTGAACAACTCGCGCGAATGGTCCACAAACTTGCCGGTACAGCCGCGATGTTCGGCGAAGAAGGTTTGGGGAACCAAGCTGCGATTTTGGAGCGTGCCCTGCGGGATAAACACGCTTCGAACGCGCAAAAAACACTGGCTGAGGACTTCCTCAAACTCGCGGACCACGGCCCGTGGGAAGAACGCGAATTGCGCGAAGCCTAAACGCAAACGGCGGGACCCAAAGGCCCCGCCGCGTGTGTGTTTTAGCTCAGTGCGTACGAATTAGAATTCGTAGCGCGCACCGATCTGGATACGCCAAGCCGATGGGTTGATCGCGATGTTGTTCTGATCATCCGGGTTGAAGCCCGAGATGATGTAACGACCGTCATCGTCGACACCGCCGTCAGCCACGTCAACGAGGCCGTTGAAACCACCGCGCGAACGCAGGATGTTCCACTCATCGTTGATCAGGTTGAGGAAGTTCGAGAAGTCAGCGAACAATTCGATCCGGTCATCAGCGATTCCGGTCAGGCTACCGAGGAACGGAATTTCCTGACTGAAGCGCAGATCCATGTCGATATGCCAGTCATTGCGGCAGGTGTTACGCAGGATCGTTGCACCTGGTGTGAAATCACAACCTGATGCAGCAACGTAATCAACTACTGCAGCCACAGCCGCCGGATCGGACATTGGCGAAACGTTCACGTCGTTCACGCCGGTTGGGACGTAAAGCAGAGCGTTGTCGGTACCCGAAGACGAGTCAGCGAAGACGCCGCCGCCATCGAAGGTCAGGCTGTATGGACGACCTTCACGAGCCCGGAAGAAAAAGCCGAAGCTTGTATCGTAGCCGTCAAGGAACTGCTCGCGGAAGTTAACCGCTGCAGTAAAGTTATGACGGGTTTCCGTGGTCGCTGTGGAGACAGCTGGGTTCTGACGGTCAAACGCGGCAGTAACGTCAAACGACGACGTTGCTGTCGAAGACTGGTTGTTACGTGCGTTGTTTGAGTCAGTGTAGGCATAACCCAGTGTTACGCGGGTCGAACCGCCCTGTGTGAACAGGCCGCTTTCGAACTGCTTGCTGAGAACGATCGAAGCAGAGTGTGCTTCCGAGCTACCAGCATTGGTCAACTGGATGTTGTCGTCACGGCGCGTGTTGAAACAATCGGCGGTGACGCCGGTGTAAACAGGCGGGGTGCCGCCTGTGCCCTGAAGAACTGCATTACAACCAGCGTTAGTCGAATCGATCGCCTGGTAAATCGGACGACCATCGACGGTGAACCCATTGATGCCCGTGCGGATATCCGGAGTCTGCGACAGATCAACAAAGTTCAGCGCATCGTTGAACTTCGAATAGATGTAGTCGAGCTGCAGGTTCCAGTTGCTGAAGAAGCCTGTTTCCGCACCGATTGTGGTTTGGAAAGCAAGGCTTGCACGCGTCACTGTTGGAACGTCAAAGTCTGGCGCAGTCGACTGAACGTCGGCCAGACCCGCGGCTGCATCAGCAGCACCGCCATCAATCGCACATTGTGGGAAGCCAGTGAATGTGCCGTTGGTCACAACGTCAAACTGACCGGTTACCGGGTCAACCGCAATATCGGTGGCCGAGCAATCGAAACGGGTTGTACCCAGAGCGCTCGAGAAGCCGTTGTTCGAGAACGCGTTGGAATAGTACACAACCGGGTCACCGCCCGAGAAGATGCCCACGCCGCCAGTGATACGGCTGTCCGAAATGAACCCGTCATTGTCGAATTCATAGGTCGCCGAAAGGCGTGGAAGCAGAACCGTGTCGATACGACCGAACGAGTTAGCATTGGTGAAACCATAGCGCTCGAGGAAGTTCGGGTTGGCACGCGGCGCATCGCCATCATACAATTGTACGCGGATACCGGCATTTACCGTCAATTGATCAGTCGCCTGCCATTCGTCCTGTGCGTAGACCGAATAGATGCGGCGGCTAAACAAAGCAGCAGCATTGTTGATGTCGCCGTCGATCGCAGCGTTGATGTCACCACCAAGAGCCTGACCAGTCGCGATTTCATCGGCGTTCGGGAACAGCTCGGTGCCGCCCGAAAGCAGACCCTGCTCAAAGTCAGCGAAGTTTTCGAAGTAGAGCGAACCGGTTGCGTTGATCGCGAACAGGTTGAACACTTGGAGATCGTTGATCTCAGCGCCAAGCTTGATGAAGTGACCGCTGCCCGCGTCCACATTCATTTGGAAGCGTGCTTGGTCGATTTTCGTGTCGAGCTGGTTAGCCGAACGGAAGATGCCCGGGCCAGTGCTGAGAATACCGTTCTGATCGGTGACACCGCCACCTGAAACGGCTGTGCCGTCAGGCGTAACGCCAACGACAAGACGCGGTGTCGGGTTGGCCGACTGCGCTTCGCCGAAACCGACAGGACCCTGAACGTCACCGACTTCCGAACGGCTTACACGCAGTTCGGTTGAGATCGTGTCGCTCCAATCCGAATAGAGACGGACCGAGTAATAGTCAGAGATCGTGCCTTCGTCTTCGAAGCTGTTGAAGCCAGTGATGTTCTGACCGCCAAAATCGGATTCGATGTTGGTTTCTTCTAGGCGTTGGTAAGTTGCCTCGAGACGGTGATCGTCATTGATGATTGCATCAAGGCGACCGAAATAACGAACGTTACCTTCCGAAAGAGTGGTCGGGTAGCCGCCCACATCTTGGCCGTAAACGCGGTTGGCGATTTCGGCGAAAGTATCGAATTGCGCCTGGCTTACGAAATCTGCTTCGTTGGTGAAGCCGCCGCCAGCTGGACCGAAGTTGTTGCCTTGGCCAAGATCGACCTCTTCGTAACCTGCCGAGAAGAACAGGCGATCAGGGATGATCGGACCAGAGAGCGTCGCGCCCCAGCGCTTTTCTTCGTTGGCGTTAAGCGGACGACCGTCGATTTGATCGGCAAAAAGGCCGCCATCAAAGTAAGTGATGAAGGCAGAGCCGCTGAACTTGTTGCTGCCTGACTTGGTAACAACGTTGACGAGACAGCCGGTGAATTCCGAGTATTCAACGTCAAACGGAGCAAACTCGACCGAAACCTGCTCAACCACATCGAATGGAAGCGGGAGCGAGTTACGCGATGCGAATGGCGTGCCGTTCAGGCCGAATGTGTCGGATTGGACAATACCGTCGACAGTGAATGTGTTGGTACGGTCGTTACCACCGAGGCAAGAAATACGATCAACGTCGTTGCTTGCTTCGAGGCTGACACGCGGATCGATGCGGATGATGTCGCGAACGTCACGAGTGATCGATGGGAAGGCTTCGAGCGTTTGGGTATCAAAAGCCGTACCTGGACCAACTGCAAGCTGGGTCACCTGAGCGCGGGCGCCGGTAACAACGATGACGTTGTCGGTTCCGCCGGCTGCGGTCGCATTCAGCGTGAAGTTAAAGCCGGTGTTGCCAGAAATGCTGGTGAACACATTTTCAACTGTCTGACCTTCATAGCCGGGAGCAGTCACTGTTACAGTGTATGGGCCGCCAGGTTGAAGCGAACCAACGCGGAAATCGCCGTTGGCGCTCGCGGTCGCATCACGGGTAGCGCCGGTACGTTCATCAACGATGGTGATAGTGGCACCCGCAAGAGCGGTACCGCTTGCATCAACGACTTGACCTTCGATGCCCGAAGTAATGCTTTGCGCGGCGGCAGGTGTGGCGATGGTAGCAGCAGCAGAAAGTGAGACGACGCTCGCTGCCAAGAGATATTTAAGTTTCATGGTTGTGCCCCTGAGTGACTGGGAGAGTTTCACGACAAACAGCTTTATCAGCGCGATTGCTCTAGGGGCGTAGAGCGTCTGAAAAGCTACAGTTTTGTGACAATCCCATGAAACTGACTCCCTGATGAACGCTAACAAGCGCGCTTTGACGCCGAAAAAGCGTCAAAAACCGCAGAATTCAGCGGGTCACAGGCCTGCTGTTGCTGCAGTGCAACGTAGAGTCAGAAAGTGCAATGATTCACGGCGAAGCCAGAAAATTTCACCTGAGAGTACTTTTGTTACGCGCGAATCCGCCTGAAGGTCAGGCCAGATTGATCTCTTTCAATCGCTGCATCAGGAAATCCTGCGCGGTAATCGGCGCAAACCTTTCCGATTCGCTCGCATCACCTTTCAGTGGTTCGATCAGATAATCCGGACGGAAATGCAGGAAGAACGGCATGGAATACCGCGCCCTCTGGGCCGCTTCTCCGCTCGGATTGACCACGCGGTGCGTTGTCGATGGCAGCGCACCACCCGTCAAACGCTCCAACATATCGCCGACATTGATGACCAGAGCGCCCTCCGGGACATCGACCGAAAGCCATTCACCGGATTTGCTAAGCAGTTCGAGGCCAGCTTCTTCCGCGCCGAGCAGCAAAGTGATCGTATTGATGTCACCATGCGCAGCAGCCCGGATTGCGCCATCGGGTGCATCCGGGCCAAGCGGCGGATAATGCAGCAACCGCATTACCGAATTGCCATCCTCGACAGTGGGCGCAAAGAACTGCTGATCCAGACCCAGGTGAAGCGCAATCGCTTCAAGAACGCGCAGCCCTGCATCTTCAAATGCAGAATACAAATCGCTGAAAACGGGTTCAAACCCATCGACCTCGGACGGCCAAATGTTGGGCCGCATGAATTCTGCGAGTTCGTGCGACGGGTCAAGCGAGCGCCCGACATGCCAAAACTCTTTCAGGTCAAAGACATTGGCGTCTTTTGCCTTCTCGGTCCCGAATGGAGTGTATCCGCGTGCGCCGCCGCTGCCTTCGATTTTGTACGCCTGCTTCACATCGGCAGGCAAAGCGAAGAATTCTTTGGATTTCGCTTCGGCGTTGTCGATCAGTTCCTGAGGAATGCCGTGATCGCGCACCACGGCAAATCCGTATTCGGCGAAACTGCGGCCCAGCTCGTCTGCGATATCAGCAAGCGGTTGCGCGAGGGAGACACTGGCGATGCCAGCCGTTGAGCGGGTCGATGGTGCGTTTTTAGTCATGACCGCCCCTTACACCCGCGAAAGTGCACCTGCCAAGATTTTGCCGACAAAGTGCCGATCTGGAGCTTCTAAAACGGTAGGAAAATGCTCGCGAGCGCCGCGCTCATCAGATTGGCGAGGCTACCTGCGGCAAGCGCTTTCAGGCCCAATCGAGCAATCACAGGCCGCTGATTGGGGGCGAGACCGCCTGTCACCGCCATCTGGATCGCGATGGAGGAGAAATTGGCAAATCCGCACAGAGCGAATGTCACGATTGCTCGGCTGCGCTCTGGCAATTGGCCATCGGTCATCGCACCAAGATCGATGAAAGCGACGAATTCGTTGAGCACGATCTTCGTGCCGAACAATCCGCCCGCGAGCTGCGCCTGATCCCAATCCGAAATACCGATCAGGAACATCACCGGAGCAAATACATAGCCAAGCAATTGCTGGAAGGTGACATCAGGATATCCGAAGAAACCACCAATGCCGCCAAGCATTCCGTTGGCGAGCGCGACGAGAGCCACAAACACCATCACCATCGCGCCGACAGCGACCGCCAATTTCACACCAGTTTGCGTGCCTTGCGCAGCGGCTTCGATTATATTGGCTGGGCGTTGGCCTTCTTCAAAAGTCTCAGCCATTTCGACTTCTTCGGCTTTGCCGCTTTCAACAATCGCCGCGGGGCCGCCCGCGCTGATACGCGCTTTGGGCAGCGTCACATCCTCGTTGGACGGTTCGGCATCGCCATCATCCGGCATAATGATCTTCGCCATCAGGATACCGCCGGGCGCCGACATAAACGCCGCCGCAAGCAGGAACGGCACCGCGTCTGATCCGATGAAACTGGCATAGGCGGCAAGGATGGTTCCCGCGACACCGGCCATACCCACACTCATCAATGTAAAGAGCTGTGAGGGCGGAAGAGCAGCAAGATACGGACGAACGACCAGCGGGCTTTCGGACTGACCAACAAAGATGTTGGCCGCGCTACCCAGCGCCTCAACCTTGGTGATGCCGGTAATCCAGCCGATGGCCCCGCCGACCCAACGCACCAGCCGCTGCATGATTCCCAGATGATAAAGGATCGAGACAATCGCCGCGAAGAACACAATCACCGGCAAGGCAGCGATGACGAATGTGTTGGTGAAAGGGTTCGCTTCCATGGAGCCAAACACAGCCTCGATCCCGACTTTCGAATAGTCGAGCAACGCGATCACACCGCCGGAAAGCCATTCGATCACTTTCACACCCCAAGGTGTGCGAAGCACAAGCAACGCCATTACAGCCTGCAGAGCGAAGGCCGCCCCAACCACCCGCAGCTTGATCCGTTTCTTTCCGTTCGAGAGCAGAAACGCGAAGCCGAGAATAGCAACAATGCCGAGCAGGCTAAACAGGATGGATGAAAGATTCTCGCTCACGGTCGAACGGTGCCCCCGATAATTAGGTATTCTGGCGATCCCATGCGCAGACCCCGTCTGCGCTCGAGGGGATGGCGTGGCATTTTGCCAGTGGGAGCGCAAGAGCAGAACCATCTGCTTTTCCCCGCAACAAAGTGTTGATTGGTGATGGCTGCATCTGCGCGGCTTTTCTTTTCACGCGCTGCGCCTTACGCCTGCTGGCATGAGCGAAACCGAAACACAGCCCGAAGCAACTGGCCCTATCGCAGCGCGTGCGCTCGCGGCACCAATGGGCCTGTTCGTGTACATAATCCTGTATGGCGGAATGACTGTTCTTGCCGGTGTGGTTGCGTTTAAGCAGGTGCAATTGTGGCCCAGCAATCTTGCGGTTGAAGCGGGTATTTTCCCGTTCCTGCTGTTGGTTGTGATCACCAGCACGATTGCGCAGCTTTACGGGCAGAAACTCGCCAATAGACTGATCTGGATCGGTTTTATACCGCTCGCCCTTTCGGCTGCGCTGATCTATCTGGTGCTGTCCCTGCCCGCTTCGCCAGAGATGCTGGAGTTCCGGCTTGAGGATCTTTCCGCCTTTGAACGGGTGCTGGGCCAAACACCGCGCATCCTGATGGCGGGCCCGGCGGCCTACATCACATCTTTGCTGCTCAATGTCTGGATTTTCTCGAAACTGCGCGGGTCAGGTGAGGCGACCACTATGGGGCTTATGATCCGCGGCGCTATCGCTTCTGCATTGAGCCAAGCGGTCGATTCCATCATTTTTATCACTCTCGCCTTCTATGGCGAATTTGACATCACAAACCTGATGATCGGCCAAGTCCTTGCGAAAGTAACGCTCAGTATCGTGCTCGTGCCGTTTCTCATCACAGGCGGCGTGAAGCTAGCTCAATGGCTGGATTCGCGCAGCACTTAACCCAGAATGCTCTGGGCGGATCAGCCTGACAGGTCAGTCAGACAGCGCTTCAAACGTTAGTCCAGAATGGGCGCGAAGCCGTTCGATTAACGCATCGCCCAGAAGCGTCGCCGGTGTCCAGAAACCGCCCGGTGCATCGGCTGGCACGTCTTTCGCCAAACATGCCGCCGCTTGTGAAAGCATCTTGGCCGTTGAGCCGTATCCGGGATCACGATCACCAGTAACGCGGCAGGAGATTTTCTCGCCGTCAGGGGTGGTGCCCAAAAAGACGAGATCAAACTTGCCCTCCATCTGCTCTGTTGGGCTTGGCCCTTCACCGGGTTTCGGCAGGACCGTTTTTTCCAGAACCCAACGGACCGGAGGCAGCGCCATCGCGACCATCATTGCGCCCATACCGATTGACGTCAGACGCGCCGCGCGTTTCCCGCGCGAGCCATCGCCCGTCGCCATCGCCTCTTCGTAGAGGAATTGCGTGCCGTAACTGTTGCCCGACGAGGCATTCGATCTGTGCACGACCCGGGTATTAATGGCCGCCATGATGAACGGGGCGATCCAGCCACCAAACTCGCCGTCATATTCCATCTTCACTTCGCGCTGGCGAGCCGAGAATGGATGATCCGGCGGGCAGAGACTGTAGGGGTCTTTCAGTTCACGGCGAAGCTCTGCGTCGGCAGACGCTTCTTTCACCATATTGATCATACTCGCGATTGTTCCGCCAGAAGCACCGCCCTTCATCTTAACAACGCGCATATTGATCCGGTCGCAGGTCTTCCCGAATTTCTCCATCGCGAGGCTTTGCAAGAAATGGACGCCGAGATCAGACGGTATGGAATCAAACCCGCAGCAATGGACAATGCGCGCGCCGGATTTCTTTGCCGCGGCTTCGTGCTGCAATTGCATCTTGCGAATCCATTGTGGCTCGCCTGTCAAATCGCAATAATGCGTTCCAGTGGACACGCAGGTTTTGACGAGCGTATCGCCGTAAAGCGCGTAAGGCCCGACGGTGGACATAACGACCTTTGTGCGGTCGCAGATCGCCTTCAGCGCCGCTTCGTCAGAAGCATCAGCCACAAGCATTTCGACGCCCGACAATCCGATCTCATCGCTCACCTGCTGAAGCTTGCTCAGAGACCGGCCAGCGATTGCCCAAGAGATCGATCCATCGGCAAATTGTTCGTGCATGTAGCGCGTTATGATCTGGCCCACGAAACTGGTGGCGCCGTACACAATGATATCGAATGTCTTGCCGGTCATAGTGAGCCTTGCGGTTGGAGCTGGTTGCGATCTTTGAACCCTATTCCAGCTCTATCAGCACTAAGCAATGTGATCGCGACCGTCGCGGGCGTTTTGCGACCATGGCCGGAAACCGGCTAAAGCCCGTCATTGAACCCTTTTGATGGTCACCTCAAAGTTCATGGAGGCTTTGCCGCCAATCCATTCGTGCCATTCGCTGAAGCTTTCATTCACTTTGAGATCACGACCAAGCTCATGGGCTTTGGTGAGCGCATCATGGGGTTTGTAAAAATCCAACGCGCCGAGCGGATCGAAGATCGTTCCGCGAATCCGCAAATCCGATACACCATCTTCGCCCGGAGGAACTGTGATCGTGAGCGCCGCCGGACCGTTGTCATAAAACTTGTAGTTCTGCGAGCGCGGCCCCTTGTCCGTGCATCGTACGCTGAAGTTCCGGTTTTTTGATTCCAGCTTATCTCCGGCGCTATCGGTAACACTGATCTTCGCCACCCCGTTGTAGCGTTTGCGCAAGAGCGATGACCCCCTGCATTCACCGCCACTGATGTGGAGTTGATAGATACGCGGAAGCGCTGCGACCGGCTCCGGTGGGGGTATGACATTTTGACCATCATCAACTGGAGCGATCGTTAGCTCTGCCGGAACAAGATTGTATTTCGCTTCGCCCAACGCGCCTTTAACTATGCCCTCCAGAGTGCCATCCGGTTGGCGGTTGAAGACGACCTTTCCCATCATCGGCAGATCATCCGCTTCGAACGTGTTTGCTCCGGTCTGGCGAAAGTTCCGAAGTGTCACCATGCCCGGCTTCACCTTTAGGATAAGCGCGTGCGTCCACGGATCGACCACATAAGCGCGCCCATTTTCAATCGTGATCCGCTTGTTGATCGTAGAGACGATGTATGTCCCGTCCGCGGTGGTTGCTTCGCCTTTTTCGACTTCTTCCACCATCGGCAGGAACGCTGGCACTTGGGCCTTGGCCGGCGCCGTCGATATCATGGCTGCACCCAGCAGCGCGCCCGCAAGCATCGCAGATTTCATGTTGATAGGCATCTCAGTTCCCCTGACTTCGCACCCATCCACGTGTGGGTTGTACGAAATTCAAAAAATTCACTTGGGCTCGCTTAGAATTAAGCAAGCTTCCGATGCCCCATTCATACGGAGGTGACCGAAAGCAGACATGGGGCTGATACCCCATCCGTTGCTTTGAGGTGCGCAGCAGACGAGCATGCGCAGAATTGCAAACCGACCAATTCCGATTCTATACCGCCATGGGCAGAGGCTTCGGGGGGACTGACAACGCCATGGCGACTTATCGTGCAATCATTGCCGATGATCACGCAATCGTGCGCAGATCACTTGCCGCGATACTGGCCGAAATCGGCAATGTTGAAATCGTCGCCGAAGCGGAAAACGGCATCGAAACGATCGCCCTTATTAAAGAGCACGCACCCGATCTTTTGTTGCTGGATGCGGCTATGCCATTGGCGCGCGGCGTACAGGTCTATGCCGAGGCACGCAGATGGTCGCCTGACACAAAGGTGATCGTTGTTACGGGTTTCACGTCTGTTTCCATGCTCGCCGACTGGCTTTCGGCAGGCGTTGACGGGCTTTTCCTCAAATCGGCCAACCCCGAAGAAATGCATAAAGGCTTTTCACAGGTGCTCGCAGGCGGGAAATTCGTCTCAGAAGAGGTGGCACGCAAACTTGCGGCCGAGCCTGAGCGCGAGCAGCTGACCGATCGCGAACGAGAGGTCCTCGCTCTGATCGCGGCAGGCCACCAAAATGGACCGATCGGCGAAAAGCTCTTCATTAGCCCAAAGACCGTCGAGAAACATCGCGCCAGTCTTATGGCGAAACTTGGAGTGAATTCCGTTTCAGGCCTCCTCACCTACGCATTGCGCGAAGGGATGTTGGACGAGCATCGACAGTTATGAACGGGCGGCCATGTATAGCTGACGGCGCCGGATGGGGGATGCACCCCATTTGCCGCCAAAGCCTCGCGGTCTAGTCCGGGGTCCATGATGGATCTCTCGTCTCGTTTGCACCTGTTTATGCGCTCAGCACGGTCGGTATGGCTGTTCGTTGTTGCCACGGCGCTCCTTGGTACCGCCGCGGCCTCTCAGACTGCCTCGGTGAACCAAGGGCCAGCCGAGTTGCCGCAGGGAAACGCGCATCTCCAGCCGTTTGACAATCTGCGGTATCTTATCAGTGACGATGCAGCGCTCGACCCCGATGCTGTATTGGCGCGGCGAAACGAGTTTAAGCCGCTTGAGAGCCCCTGGGTCGACTTTGGCGAGCAGCAAGGTGCAGTTTGGTTGCTGGTTGAGGTGACAAACTCGGCCGACCGTTCCGGCAGGTGGATGATCGATATCCAGCGACCGTTCGCGGATGAATTGATCGTCCAAAAACGCGGTGCGGGCCAGCCAGTAGAGACGCTGCTTTCAGTCGATCGGCAAACACCGTTTCAAGAGCGTCCTGTGGTCAGCCAATATCTTGTCGCGCCGCTTTGGATGGAAGCGGGAGAGACCGCAGAAATCCTTGTCGGGCTAAGGTCATCGACCGGGACTTGGATGCCCCTCACCTTTGCCACCGAAGAGCGGATGCGCACCGCGCATATGCAAGAGGCGCGCACCAACTGGATCATCAATGGTGCCATGGCGGCGCTGGTGATCATTGCGATTGCCATGGGCCGGTTGGTCGGCTGGCCGCTTGTCGGGTCATTCGCCGCTTATGTCAGCCTTAGCGCTTTGTTTGTTGCCAACAATGAGGGGTATTTGCATCGCTTCTGGTGGCCCGGATCAATGGGGGCATACGAGCCCGCAAACCTGCTTTTGCTGTGCGGAATGATGATCGCGGTGCTTCAGTTCGCGCGCCTATTCGCTGGGCTAAAGGCGCATTCTCCGCGTTTCAATCGCGGCATCATCGGCCTGCAAGCGGTGCTTGGATTGCTCGCAGTCTTGTGCGTTTTTCTGTGGCAGCTCGATGCGGTCAGTGTGGCGGTGTTCGCAATCGTTCCTGTCGTTGCCATAGCGTATTTCGCAATCGCTATTCTCGCATGGCGCGCGAAAACCTTGGGTGCGATTCCGTTCACAGCGGGTTCGATTGCAATCCTGTTCACCGTCGTAACGATGGGGGCTGTCTTGGCGGTTCCCGGACGCTTTCCGCTCACTGTCGCGCTCGATTATTTTCACGCTACAGTGCTGATCGAAAGCGTCGCATTTCTCATCGCAATCCTTGTGCGCATGCTTGCCATGCAAGCCGATCTCAACCGCTCGTTGCAAGCTGAAGTTAATGCCGCGAACGAGCGCCTAGAATTATCAGAAGCGCTCGAAGAAAGCCGGGCACGCTATGACACAGCCCGGACGCAAGCCGATGGATTGCGCAATCGGCTTGCCTCAACGTCGCACGATCTTCAGCAACCCCTCATGTCGCTGCGCCAGAGTTTAGCCGATGTGGCGAGGCGCGATCCGCAATCAGCTGGTGCCTTGCAGACTGCGCTCGATTACCTGCAAAATGTGACCGACGCGGGATTGGAGGCAGCTGTTTCCGATAGCGATCTTTCTGGCGAGAAACCGGAGGAAGGTGATGAGCTCTTCCCCGTTGGCCTCGTCCTGGAGAACTGCGCCACGATGTTTCGAGCGGACGCAAAACAGCGCGGCATCGATTTGCGGGTTCGCAGCAGCGACACTCTTGTGAAAACCGAACCAATCGAATTCATGCGCGCTGTCAGCAATCTGGTCTCCAATGCGTTGAGGCATTCCAAGGCGAGCACGGTCTTGGTCGCAGCACAAACACGTCCGGATCATGTCCTTGTGCGAGTATTGGATAACGGATGCGGCATGGGCAGCTCTCTGCCTTCAAAAGTGCGAGCAAGCCCTGTGGAAGCCGAGCATAGCAAGGGGCACGGCCTTGGGCTCAAGCAAGTCCAGAACCTCGCCAGCAGGCCAGGACACTCTTTGAAGGTGCGATCCGCAGTAGATGAAGGGACCTGCGTGACACTAGTGATCCCTCGCAGCTGACCGAATCCTCAATCCAGCCGCTTCTGCTTTGCTGGCATTGGAACAACGACTCAAAGATCGCTTGCTCGATTTTGCAGACGAATTGTGGAGACAACGCTGGTTTAGGACCGTTCGGGTTACGGTTTTCCAACGGTTTCAATCTGTTGTAAAAAGTGGTGAGCCCTGCTGGGTTCGAACCAGCGACCTACTGATTAAAAGTCAGTTGCTCTACCAACTGAGCTAAGGGCCCCCACGGGGTATTCGGCGGGGTTGGTATGTGCCGAAAGAGCGGCCCACTTAGTCAGGGTGGGTAGAAGGGTCAAGCGTTACGCGTCATTATCGAGTATGAAATTTCGCAGTGTCTTATTCTTCCGCATGCGCAGCGGTCCAATGCGCAGCGATTTGACTGTTGTTTGGAGCGGCTTCGCGGGCCTTGGTTAGCAATCGGCGGGCTTCAGCTTTCGAGCCACCTTGCTCCCAAAGCGCCCAGCCCAGCGTATCGAGAATCTGCGGACTTTGCGGCGCTTCCGCCAAGGCTCGGCGCGCAAGCGCAACAGCTTCGGCATGATCGCCGAGCTTGGTCTTGACTGCCGCCGCGTTGTTCAGGAGCGCCGGATCATTCTTACCCGCCCCGTTCACGAACGGTCCGTAAATCGAATCGGCCTTGGCCCAGTCTCCTGCACGAATGGCTTTGCCAGCTTCAAGCATAGTCTTGGACAGATTGGGTGCGGCATCCCGCTTCGCGATCAACGCACGGATTCGCGCCGCATCGCTTTTGTTGGTCTCCTCAGCCACCTTCAGCGCGAACAACAATGTCCCGCCGTCAGTTTGCGGATGATCGACCACCGGCGCGATTGTCTTCCAGGCGTTTTCGAATTCGCCTTCTTCGGCATAGCTTCGCGCGAGCACTCGCTGCGCCATCATATCGTTTGGATGGTCTTCTGCGTACCCGCCCAAGGCAAGTATTGCGGAGCCGTGTTGTCCGCGTGCTGCATCGATAAACCCGCGCAAACGGCTGAATGCGGGCTCAGATGCAATCGCCGGGGGAACGGTCTCGATAAGTGCGAAGGCCTGTTGAAGATCACCGGCGTCGAATGACATTTGCGCCAAGAACAGAACGCCGATCGGGTGGGTCGTGCCGCTTCCGCCGGTTTTCTGGATCCAATCAGCAGCGGCCTGTTGGTCGCCGCGATCACGCGCAATCGCCGCCATGCCGAGCATGGCGGTTTGGTGGGCAGGCTGAACGCTCAACACGGTTTCAAACCGTTTCGCGGCCATGTCCAAATCGCGCTCCCCAAGTGCAATTTGACCTGCAAGCATATGAGCCTGAGGCACTGCGGGTTCGATTGAGAGAACCGGTTGCAGACGCGCAAGCGCCGCATCTGATTGCGCTGCTGCCTGCAGCCGCTCCGCATCGATTGTCACAAGCCGCGGGTCTTCGGGGAATTTTTCGAGTCCCTTATCGAGTTGCTCGGAGGCAGTCGGCATATCGCCTTCGGCCATCGCGATAGCGATTGCAGCAGTGTAAGCCATCGCCACATCGTATTCGAGCACACCCACCGCTTCACGGGCCGCACCCATATAGTTTCCGAGCAGGTAAGCCTCTGCCAGTTTCGCCTTTGCGAGACTGCTTGCATTCGGCCCTTTGACCAACGCTTCATACTCAGTCACCGCTCGATCGGGATTGCCCGTTGCGATTGCCAAATCACCAGCGAGCATGCGCAGATCGGCATTGTCGGGATCTGTGGTCAGCGCCTGATTGACATATTCCAGCGCAATACGCGGGGACCCATCTGACATAGCCGCTCTCGCTGCAGCCAATGGATCGGCTGGCGCGGTGTCACACGCCGCCAAGAACGGCATCGAAATGAACGCCAATGTGGCGGCTGGAATAATTGAGCGGGCGGTGTTCGTGCAAAACTTGGGCATAGGTCACGCACATACCGCAAGATGCTTAACAGGCCGTTCGTGCGGGTTAACTGTCAGAATTTCTTACAGACGCACGGACTCAGACACGTACGTTAACTACTACAAGCCCCGTATTTCCGGCAATTTTCGCGGTCTGGCACACCTATTGCTTAACCTTTGTCCGTAGCGAGCCGCCGATTAACCGGCTCACCAGAATTTAGAATTAGAGACATAGGACAAACGGGGAATGGCAATGAGCAAGCTTTACAAATCCGCCGCAATCGCTCTCGCAGCGAGCACGATGGCTGTCGCGGCACCGGCTTCGGCGGACATTTTCGAGTATGAAATGACCAATGGTGACATCCTGACCATTGATACCGACACGCAGATCGGCACATGGAAAGGAAACAAGATCGATGTTTCCTTTACCAGCCCCGAATTTGCCAACTTTCAAGGCGGCGCCAATCCGAGCTTCACCTATACGCTCACAGACATGACCGGTACGCGTAGCATTCGCGGCACCGACTACACACCGACCCGCCAGAACGGTAACCGTTTCCACCCGTGGATGATGAAAACGACCCGCGACGGTCGCATCAATCTGTGGTCGTGGTGGGGTGATCCCGTGATCGCTGGCGACTATGTGAAGCGTATCGGTGACTACCGCGTTGTCGACGTACCGGCTCCGGGCATCGTTGGTCTTCTGGCCCTCGCGCTTGCAGCACTTGGCTTTGGCCGTCGCCGCCGAAAGATCAAAGGCGCCGCTGCTGCATAAGTCAGCTGCTTTCTAAAATCAGCAAACGCCCGGGTGCCTCATGCATTCGGGCGTTTGTCGTTTTGGAATGGGTTAAATCCGTGCGGCGAGTTGGCGCACGCTCAATCCGCTTACCGGATCGCGCCAATCACCTGCGATTGCGCCCGCAGGGCTCAGCACAAAATCACGCTCACGAAAATCGACATGCGGGATCGTGAGCTCGTCGGATTGCCACTCACCACCGCTCCAAAGCACAATATCGAGATCAAGCACACGGTCGCCCCAGCGCCGCCCTTTGCGCCGTCCGAACGCGCGCTCCATCCGCTTTAGTCCGGCGAGCAATGCGGGCGGATCATATTCGCTATCGAGTACAGCAGCGCCATTGGCGAACTGGCGCTGGGCTGGTCCCATCGGCGCGCTGTCGATGATCGGTGCCCGCGCGCTTACTGTGCCAAGCGCGGCGAGCTCCTCCATTACGGCACGCAGCACGTCTCGCGGGCGGCCATAGATGGGATGCCGCCGGTTAGACCCCAACGCGATCAGATAGGAACTGCTCAAATGTCTTCTGCAATCCGGCCGTAAAGCTGCGGACGACGATCCCGGAAAAAGCCCATACCGGCACGGTGCTTTGCTGCCTGCGCCAGATCGAGCGTTGCGACCAGAATGCCTTCTTCTTTGGCGCCGAATTCCTGCACCAGATCGCCCCACTCGTCCGAAATGAAGGAGTGCCCGTAAAAGCTCTGCTCGCCTTGCGGACCTTCGGCACCGATCCGGTTGCTGGCAACCACCGGCATGCAATTCGAAACCGCGTGACCAATCATCGCGCGCCGCCACATGCGGCTTGTATCAAGGTCCGCGTCATACGGCTCCGACCCAATCGCAGTGGGATAGAGAAGCACCTCAGCGCCCTTCAAAGCCATCACACGCGCACATTCGGGATACCATTGGTCCCAGCAGATGCCGACACCGATACGAATCCTGCCGCCGTCATCGCTGGCGATGTCCCACACTTTGAAACCGTCATTGCCCGGGCGGAAATAGAACTTTTCTTCATATCCTGGCCCATCGGGAATGTGGCTCTTACGGTACGTGCCCATGATCTCGCCATCAGGGCCGATCATCGCGAGCGTGTTGTAATAGTGGTGGCCATCACGCTCGAAAAAACTGGTCGGGATCGTGACGTTCAACTTCGCTGCCAGTTTCTGCATGGCGACAACGCTTGGGTGCTCCGCAGTCGGACGCGCGAGTGCAAACAGCGCTTCGTCCTCTTCGCGGCAGAAGTAAGGTCCGGAAAAAAGCTCCGGCGGCAGGATGAGTTTCGCGCCTTTCGTGGCGGCTTGCTCAATCAATGCGCTGACCGCCGCGATATTCGCAGCTTCATCGTCTAGGCCCAGCGCAAGCTGGAGGGCGGCTACAGTGAGTTTCGTCATTGGAATCCTCTGGCGCCGCCCTTAAGCCTATTCCGCTTTCCTGAACAACAACGTCATCCGGTCGCTCTCGCCAATCGCTGCATAGGTTTCGCGATCTTCGTCACCTTTTGCGTAGCTTGGCGGTAGAGTCCAAACGCCGTCTTCATAGTCGGCGGTATCATTCGGGTTGGCGTTGATTTCGGACGTGTCGACAAGTTCAAAGCCCTTGCCTTCGAAGAACGCGATAAGCTCGTCCTGCTTCAGATAGCCCATATTACCATCGACATAGTCTTCCGGTGCATCCGCTTTCGCGCGGTGCTGAACCACGCCGAGCATGCCGCCGGGTTTCAGCGTCGCGTGAAGAGCTTCGATCTCGCTGTCGGCAACGCCCCAACGAATGAGGTTGTGCATCATACGCATCATCAGCACTCGGTCGACGGTGCCGTTCAGTTCTGCGGGAATCGCATTGCCGAAATGGAACGGCAGAGCCTCTGCCGGGATGCCCAGCGTTTCTGACTGAGTTTCGGAAAAGCTGTCCGCAAAGCCGCGCACACGCTCAACAAATCCCTCGCCCAGGCTTGCACCCGCTTCGGGCGGAAAGCTGACCGCTACATAGCCGCCATCACCATTAACATAGGGGGCAAGGATACGCGTGTACCAGCCGCCGCCCGGAGCATATTCGATGACCGTGTGATTTGGCTCCACCTGAAAGAACGCCAGCGTTTCGGCCGGATTGCGGAATTCGTCCCGAGGACGATCCTCATCGCGGCGCGCGTCGGCCAGCACTTCTATCAGCTTGGTGTTTTCAGCGCTGGCTTCCACCGGCGCAGTCTCACCCGCTTCCGGAGCGCACGCAGTCAATGCAAGCGCTCCAACAGCGGCCATCAGAATATGTCTCATATGCTCTCTCCGTGAGCGGTTTAGTCAGCCTTTTTGAACAGCAACGTCATCCGGTCGCTTTCACCAATTGCAATGTATTCGGCGCGCTTTGGATCATCCTGACCGGTTGCGAGCACAGGCGGCAAAGTCCACACGCCGCGTTCCCAATTTGCCGGGTCTTTCGCGTTAGCGTTGATTTCGCTCTCAGCGGCAAGTTCGAAACCGTTAGCTTCGAAAATCGCGACAACATCGGCCTTGCGCATGTAACCGCGCTGGCGTGCACCGTAATCATCGTAGCTCGCGCCATCTGGCGCGCGGTGCTGAACCACGCCAACCATGCCATCATCTTTCAGCATCATACGCGCCGCTTTCAGCACGCTGTCAGCACTGTTGCCAATGTTGAGGCCGTGCATCGAGCGGAAAATCACCACCCGGTCGACCGTGCCAGCAGCGTCTTCTGGCATCTCGTCGGTTTCAAACGCGGTAACATCATCCGCGCTTACGCCCATACCTTCGGCTAAGCCGTTTTTGAACGTTTCAGTCCAACCTTTGGAGCGCGCTTCCTGAGCGCGGGTGCGATAGGTGCGGCCATCGCTGTCTTGGTTGAACGCGATGTATTTGCCAGCGGGCATTAGATACGGCGCAAGAACGCGGGTGTACCAGCCGCCGCCGGGACCATATTCTGCCACAGTCATGTTTGGCTCGATCTGGAAGAAAGCGAGAGTTTCGACTGGGTTGCGATATTGATCGCGCGCACGATCACCATCGCGGCGTTCATGGGCGAGCACGTCTTCGAGCGCGGGCGCGCTGGCGGCATGATCGTCTGCTGCAACAGGGGCACTGACTGTTAGAGCGGCACCGGCAATTGCGGTGAGCGAAGCGAGATAAAGTGGTTTCATCCGTAAGGGATCCTCTCGATTGGAAACGAATAGCCCACATCTCCTGACGCAAGGGCGCGATAATGACAAGTCGCAGGCCTGCGGCACTGGCAAATCCTGTCGGCGATCTTATGTCATTCATCGAATAGGAGACATGACAACATGGAACAGGCAATCATTGCGGGCGGATGCTTTTGGTGCACCGAGGCGGTGTTCAAAGACGTGATCGGCGTGACCGAGGTCGAAAGCGGCTATATCGGCGGAGACAAAGCTGATCCTACCTACAAAGAAGTCTGCACCGGCAATACCGGCCATGCCGAAGGTATTCGTGTGACCTTTGACACCGATCAGATCACTCTGCCTGAAATCTATGATGTGTTTCTGGGCACCCATGATCCGACCCAGCTGAACCGGCAGGGCGGCGATGTTGGCACGCAATACCGCTCAGCAATCTTTCCGCTCTCCGCCAAGCAAGGCGAAGAAGCCGAAGCTGCGATTGGCCGCTGGAACGCCGAGAATGGCAAAATGGCGGTGACCACTATCGAAGGTCTTGATGGCGAGGCGCAGTCAAAGCCATGGTATCCGGCAGAGGATTACCATCAGGAATATTGGGAAGGCGAAGGTCAGCGCAATCCCTATTGCCAAGCAGTGATCCCTCCCAAGATCATGAAGCTGCGCAAGAGCTTTCAGAAGTATGTGAAAAGCTAGGGCAAGCTTCGCAATGCCGCGGCAATTCAGCTCATCTTACACCGGCGATCACAGAGTAAAGGCAGATGGGAGTGTCGCCTTCAGCTGTTCGCAAGATGTCGGGGCATGGCCATGGCTGACGCTCGGACCGCATCATCCGATCGCGATTCAGGCGCAGAATTTCTGGACCAGTGTGGGCGCGATCTTAGCCCTCGGCGGAATGAAGGACGGTCAATGGTCCGCGCTGACTTGGACAGAATGGACATGCGGCGACGCCGAAGCCGGGATGGCCGTGCGCGGAAGCTATGAGCGCGAGACCTCAGGTGATGATGAGCATTACTTGATCGTATTGTACGATGGGGATGACCGCCAAATCGTCTCAATGCGCGGACGCGGCGTGGTCTTTCGCAATCGCAATTTTGAAGAATGGCGCGGGAAAGCCAAATCCAAAGCAAGGTCGCTTTCGGACGCTGAAACGATTGTGTTCGCGGCTCGCGATATATTGGGGATCGGAATGCAAGAGCATCCGCTTATAGGCGTTTTAGATACCCATAAGGTTCCGTATTGCGATGCTCTGATTACTGCTGAAAACGGCCTCCCACCTGCCAACCCAATGCTTGGTGGTTCAGGCGATCACGTCAATTCTGTGCACATGATCGAAGCGGCACGGCAGGCACTCTGCCAGCTGACCGAAAATCCGAGAGTTAAGGTTAGCGGCGGTGAGATGGAGCTCAACCGCTATGTAGAGCTTGGCACTCCATTTCGGCTAGACGTTGCAGATCACAGCAAGAAAGAAACGGTCTTCTCGCTCGTTCAGCTAGGCAAAGTCTGTGGGAAGCTGACATTGCGCCATTAGGGCTTCCGCCAGCGCCCGATAAAGAACCCGTCGAGCCCGCCTTCATCAGCAAGCATACCCGGATGCGTGCGCAGCCAACCTTCTTTGGTCGGTTGCAGACCAGAGGGAAGCTCGTCCGCCGTGATCGGTACCGGCTGCAGATCAAACGTCTCGTCGATCCAGCGCGCCTGATCTTCGCCCTCTTCTGTTTCCAGCGAACATACCGCGTAGATAAACGTCGCGCCGCTCGGCAGCCATTCGACCGCCTGATGGATGAGCGATTGCTGGATTTCGGTCATTTCGCCAATCTGGCGCGCACCGATCCGGTGAAGCACATCAGGATGGCGGCGGCAGGTGCCTGTGGCCGTACAAGGCGCATCAAGCAGAATCGCATCGAACTGTTTGGCCGGATGATACGTCAGCGCATCGGCCTTCACGACTTCGGCTTCGAGCGAGGTGCGCTTCAAATTCTCGCGCAGCATCTCCAGTCGTTTGCCGTTGATGTCGAGCGCAGTGACCGTCCAGCCATTCGCAGCGAGCGACATCGTCTTTCCGCCCGGCGCTGCACAAAGGTCTAGCGCTCTCTTGCCTTCGCCATTGCCAAGCAAGCGCGGCGGCAATTGGGCGGCGAGGTCTTGAACCCACCAAGCGCCATCGTCAAAGCCCGGCATTTTCTCGATTGGTGTACCGCGAGGCAGGCGAACGTGTCCTGCAGCAAGGCTGACCCCGCCCATTTCAAGCGTGCGCGCCTCCGTTTCTGCGACATCTTTCAGCGCCAGATCAACTTCGGGCGGGTCTATCAGGCCGGGCGCAATTGCCTCCGCCCTGCCGCCCCAGCGAGTCAGTACGGCATCGCTCATCGTTGGCACATCCGGCAACGACACTTCGCGCTTCATCAGCGTAGAAAACACACCATGCGCCAGCCTGCGCGGACCGCCGGTTAGCAACGGCAGACATGTTGCGATCACCGCGTGCGGCGGCGTTTGCAGCCGCAGGGCTTGCGCCAGCATCAACCGCAACACGCTGCGCGGCTTCGCATCGTCGGGAAGGCGTTTCTTGGTCGCGCTGTCGATCAACAGATCGAGGTCCGCCAACCAACGCAGGGTCTCACCAATGATCGCACGCGCCAAAGCGCGGTCCGCTGGGCCGTCTACACCTTTCAGCGCAGCAGCCTCAGCCTGTTCGAGCGTCTCGCCCCGGCGCATTACTGCATCGAGCGATTTGAGCGCAGCGCGGCGCGCGGGAAAACCTGGAGCAACAGCCATAAGCGACGCTCATAGAGATATTGAAACCAAGCGCCAGTTGAAACCATATGCAAGCCCGCGCATTGGTATAATGCAATGACAAAACAAAAATCAGAAGCCGCAAAGAATTTTGCAAAGCCCGCGCACTGGACCAATGATCCACCGCCGGAGCCGAAAGCTGTCGATCCACTCAAAGACGAGCCGCGCGAATTATCCCCTACCCGCTATGGTGACTGGGAACGCGAAGGCATTGCTTGGGATTTTTAGATTTTCTTGAACTCCACTTTTAGCCCGTCTTTGGGCTGAGGAATCGGCCAAGCCTGCCACTCCGGCGCATAGCCTTCGCTCACCTCGATCCGGTAACGCTGGAGCAACTGCACCATCAGCACTTTAATCTGCATATAGGCGAAATGCAGGCCGAGGCACATGTGCGCGCCGCCGCCAAACGGGACCCATGCATATTTGTGACGCGCTTTCACCAGATCAGGTGTGAAGCGCATCGGGTCAAAGCTTTGCGGATTGTCCCAATATTCTTCGGAAAAATGGGTCCAGTGAATGTTGATACCCACCATCTGGCCAGCAGGGATTTTATAGCCGCCAAATTCAAACTCTTTCAGCGCGCGGCGCGGCATGGATGGCACAGGCGGCACCATGCGCAGAGATTCCTTGAACGCCATATCGGTCAGTTCAAGTTTGCCAATATCACCATAATCCAGAGCGCGCGGCGCGCCTGATCCGTCAGGCCCGCCGGTCACCGCGAATATCTCCTCACGCAGCTTTTCCTGCCACTGCGGGTTAGTCGCGAGGTGATAGACTAGCGACGTAGCACTCGATGTAATCGTGTCATGCGCCGCCATCATCAGGAAGTTCATGTGGTCAACAACCTCGTCAACCGGCAGCAATGATCCATCCTCGCGGGTGGCGGTTGCAAACTGGCTGAACATATCCTGCCCGCCGCCTTGCTCGCGCCTTTTGTGCGTTTCGGCAGTAAAGTAATCGACGAGATACTTGCGACCATCAACCCCGCGCTTCATCTTCGTGAATGGCAAAGGCGTGCGCACAGGCGCGACCGAAGCCTGCACCATATCGACAAATGCAGTGTTGATCTTTTCTGCTTCCGGCCCCCACGGGATGCCGATGAAGCTGTCAGCCGCGAGATCGAGCGTAAGTTTCTTGATCGCCGGATAGAACTCCATCCGGCCTTCCCAATTCGCCACTTCACGGGAAATCCCGCTATTCAAAGCGCCGGCGTAATGGCGCATCGGGCCGGGCTTGAAGGCGATCGACAGCGCACGGCGATCAATCCGGTGATGGTCAAAATCCATCAACATTAGACCACGCGGGAACAGTTGATCGAGGACTGGGCCCCAGCCTTGCTCGCTGGAGAAAATCTTCTCTTTATTGAAGAGGACAAGCTCGTTGGCATCCGCTCCGATCAGCGCAACGTTCCAGCCGCCAAAGGCATAGGTTTTGTACACCTTGCCATAGGTTTCGATCATCCGCTGTGTGAAAGCGTGCGGATCGGCCAGCTGTTTGAACGTGTTTCCAACGACTGGCCATCCAGCCTCGCCAGGAATATGCGCAATCGCATCTTCATTGGGGACACCCTCGCTCCAATGATCGAAGGTTGGTTCTGCGGAATCGGTTTTTGCAAGCGTAGCCATAATACTCTGTTTCGTATCCAGTTCGGATTTACAACTTATTTACGGCGAACGCTGTGTCAAATCCAACCGGAAAGCTCTCGCCTGATCATCGCATCAAGCATTTGAACCCCGCTTTGCGAGACATTGAGGCAATCGAGCACAGCGTAATCCTCTCCGCCCGCTTCTATAAACTCATCGCGCCCTTCGATAGCCAGTTCTTCCAAAGTCTCGACGCAATCGGCAGCAAAGCCGGGCGCTGCGACGACAAGGTGTTTTGTGCCCTTCTCGCCTTCAGCGATCAAAGTGTCATCGGTTGCCGGTTCGAGCCACTGAGCAGGGCCAAAGCGCGACTGAAACGTGGTTTCAAACCGGACACCGCCAAATTCAGGGCGATCCGCCAGCCGCTCTCGCAGGAGCCGCGCGGTTTTGTGACAATGGCAATGGTAGGGGTCGCCCTTTTCGAGGGTGCGCTGCGGCATCCCGTGAAAGCTCATCAGCATGACTTCGGGACGAAACGAAAGGCCACCGACTTGCCGTGAAAGATCGTCAGCCAAGGCGTTCAGATAAGCATCGTCATCATGGTAAGGCGGCACAAATCGAAGCGCCGGCTGCCAGCGCATTTGGCCCAGAACGCGGGCGACCTCGTCAAAAACAGTTGCCGTCGTCGCAGCGCAATATTGCGGATACATCGGCGCGATCAAAATCCGGTCGCAACCCTTTTCGGTCAGCTCGCCCAAGCGCTGCTCAATCGACGGCGAACCATAACGCATCGCGTAATCAACCACGACATTCTCACCGAAATCACCAGCAATCGCTTCCGCTTGGCTCGCGGTGATATCAGCGAGCGGCGACCCACGATCCGTCCATATCTTGGTATACGCTTTTGAGCTTTTTTTTGGCCGCGTATTTAGAATGATCCCGCGCAGAATTGGCTGCCATGCGATCTTTGGAATTTCGATCACGCGTGGATCAGACAGGAATTGTTTGAGGTACTTCTTCACCGACTTGGGATCAGGCCCATCGGGCGTGCCAAGATTGATCAGCAATACACCTATCGCCCCGCTTTTGACGGGGGGGTGATCATCGGAAAGGCGCTGTGTCTGCCAAGTCATGATGGGAGTAACGCCTCAGGCGCGATCTGTATCCTTCATGTGCAAAGTATCGGTCTTGCGATGCGAGAAAGGCAAAGTTTAAATCCCGCCGGAAAGTAGGGGTAGGCGCCTCAAGCGCAAGCCCGTGGCAGAAAACAGTGCGTTGGCAATGGCTGGAGGTGCAACAACTGCCCCCAATTCGCCGGGATCAGCAGGCGCCGCAGAACTGGCGATAAGCTCCACGTCAATCTCCGGGCAATCGGCCAAGGTTGGTAAGCCAAGATCCGCATAGTCAAAGCTTTCCGGCAATCCGGCACGAAAACGAATTGCATTGCCAAGCGCTGTACCAATTCCGAATATCAGTCCGCCTTCGATTTGCTGGCGAGCGATGTCAGGATTGATGACCTGCCCAATATCCACCGCGACTGAAAGCCGCGTGACCCGCACGCCGCCTTCGCCCTGCCGCGCTGTCGCGATGCAGGCGATCCGGCCACCAGTCTTGGCATCGCCGATCCGGTGACATGCAAGCCCCTGACCGCTTTGGTCTGCGCCGCCATTCCATTCTGCCATTTGGGCGGCTTTCTGAAGGCAGGTGGCCATGCGGATATCATCGCCGAGCATCGCCATCCGATAGGATAACGGCTCACGGCCATTCTCCTGAACGATCTCGTCAATAAAACTTTCGATCGCAAATGCGGTGTAAGTGTTTGCATTGCCTCGCACCCGACCCACCGGAAGGCCGATCTCAACCGGGATGTGTTCGACGACCAAACTTGGCAAGCGATAGGGCGGCACTGCGCCTTCACAGGCAAGTGCATCTTTCTGGCCAGCGCTCTCTCGGACGGCAGCTGAAGACGTGAGATTGCCAAACAGCCGCTTACCGAATTCATGCGTTGCCGGCGGGCAAGCAATGCGCAAACGCATGGCATCAACATTCGCATCGCCGCCCTGCGATAGTTGCGCACCAATCAGCACATAGGCTGGATTGCGCGGGCGCCCCAAAACCATCTCTTCGCGTCTTGGCCAAGTGAGCTGAACCGGACGAGCCAATTCCTTTGCAATGATGGCGATTTCGATCGCCTGATCATGTTCAAGCCGCGCATCGAAGCTTCCCCCCGCCGGCATCGGATACAGCGCAACATCCTCGACTGCGATTCCGATAGCGCGTGCGGCTGCAATACGGGCCTGCTCTGGTGCCTGACTGGCGATCCACAGTTCCAGCCGTCCGTCCTGATATTGGGCCGCAGCGCATGCTGTCTCAAGCGGGGCCGCTGGTGCAGGCTCCACTTCATAACGGCGCGCCATATCCACGCGGGTCATGGCATCTTCGCCAAATCCGGTTTCGGCGATGCGAAAAGAATCGCCGCCATCAACCATCGTGTCGAGACGCGCGCTGATATCTTCACTCGAAACCGGAAAAGCGGTCTTGAATTGCGGCTGCATGGCTTCAATGGCCTGCTGCGCGCTCCACCAAGTCGTCGCGGCAACCGCGAGCCATTTCTTTGATTTCACCGCCCCGACAACCCCGCTTACGCTTTGGGCGGCCTCTGCTTTGAAGTCTGTCAGCTCAGCTCCATCATTGGCACCATGCCGGATCGCTGCGAACACCATGCCGGGTAAGCGGATGTCGCCAGCATATTGATACGAGCCGTCAACTTTCGATGGCATGTCGATACGAGGATATTCAGGCGGCGCATCGGCAATTTCGCGCGAAACCTCCGCGATCGGCAATTCCGGGCGCAATGGCGGCGGATCGGGCGGCGATCTGTCCGCTGCACCCGCTGCAAGCTCACCGAAAGTCGCTCTGTTCTCTCCTAGAGAGACGATGCCGTTATTCACCTGGCATTCCTCCCAGGAGGCATCCCAGCGTGAGGCGGCTTCTTGTGCCAACATGGCCCTTGCGGCGGCCGCAGCTGCGCGCGAGGGCGCTTTGTAAGCAACGATAGATGTACCGTCCGCCGTCGCGCTAAATCGGTTAGAACCAGCGAAACGTTCAACCTGCATTGCGTCTGTTGGATCGGAAAGGCCCGCAGCAAGCGGATCCCACAGCGCCATCCATTTTTCAGCAAGCGGGATATTGGGATAGGCGCCAGAGATAGGCGCAGGCTCGATCGCAATCTGCCGCCAATCCGCTCCGAGTTCTTGAGCAACAATCTGAGGCAAAAGCGTTGTGATCCCCTGCCCCATTTCAATCTGGGGCACGGCAACTGTTACCACGCCATCCTCTGCGATCTTCAACCATGCATCGAAGACGTGCTCACCTTCTGCAGCGATCAGCGGATTGGGATAGCTGCGAGGCATCAGATACCACGCGACCAGCAGGCCGCCACCGGCCGCCGCACCTGTCATCAATCCCCGCCGCGTTACCTGCATAGAATCAGAATTCCTCGCCACTAAGCCACGCGGCGATCCGCTGCGCGATTGCCGAAAACGGCACTGCGCCTTCGCCATCGGTCGCAGCAGGGGGCTTGCCCGAATCTCCGCTTAACCGCGTTTCAATGCGAAGCGGCACTCTGCCAAGGAACGGGATTTCGAGCGCTTTGGCGAATTTCTCGACCCCGCCTTGGCCGAAAGGATCGCTAACCTCGCCGCAAGACGGGCATTCATATCCCGCCATGTTCTCGACCAAGCCAATGATAGGAATTTCACCTTGCTCGAACAGCTGGCCTGCGCGCGCTGCATCAATCAAGGCGAGGTCTTGAGGTGTAGAGACCAGCACAGCGCCGTCGGGCTTGCTGTCCGACATCATTGAAAGCTGCACATCGCCCGTGCCCGGCGGCAGATCAATCAAAAGCAAATCGGTATCGCCCCAATCGGCCTGCACCAATTGCCCAAGCGCTTTTCCAGCCATCGGACCGCGCCACGCCAACGCTTTGCCGGGCGCAACGATGTGACCCATGGAAAGCACTTTAACACCGTGCGGGCTTTCGATAGCGATCAGTTTTTCGCCGCGAGCTTCCGGCTTTTGATTTTCTGTCGCAAGCAGCTTTGGCTGGGATGGACCATAAATGTCGCCATCAATCACGCCAACTTTGTGCCCCTGCCGTGCAAGAGCCACCGCGATATTTGTCGTGAGGGTGGATTTACCCACACCGCCTTTGCCCGATCCGATTGCGATGATTCGCATCCGTTTGCGATCAGCCACCAAAGCCACACGCACTTCTTCGACACCCTCAACACCTTTGAGCGCATTGCGATAGGCGACCTCGAGAACTTCGCGTTCTTCAGGTCGCATATCGCCTGCATCCGCGACAATGATAGCACGACCCTTCGCGAGCCGTGCCGACTGGACGCGGCGGCTGATATTGTCTGGCATCGCTGCGCGCAATCGCGCTTCAATCGCCTTTGGAGTTTCACTTTGTGTCATTGCGAAACGCCTCTAACATCAAAATCGCTACGCCAACCCCTGTTTTTCGCGAGAAGGCGTTCCTATAAGAGAGTTATGCAGATTTTTGATCGGTTGAAAGAGCGCTTTGGGATGTCCGGTTCGGGCCTCGCCATGGCTGATAAGAACCCCTGGGGCGGCTCGGGCAGTAAAGGTGACGGCGAATCGTCCTCGGGTGACAATTCGGAAGGCGGTGGCTCTGATGGTCCGCGCAATCCGTGGCTCCCCGGTGGCGGATCGGGTGACGGCAAACGCCGGTCGGCCAGCATCGAAGATATCTTCAAGAATCGCGGACCCGAAGGTCCAAACCGCGGTGGCAGCGGTGGCGGCCCGAATTTCCGTATGCCGGAAAGGCCCGGCGGCGGCAGCTGGCTGCCGATTATCATTGCATTGATCGTGTTAGTCGGTCTCGCTTTGACCAGCATGCACCTGATCCAGCCGAAAGAAAAAGGGGTTGTGAAGACACTGGGAGCATACACTCGTACGCTCGATTCCGGCCTGAATTTCACGTTCCCCTACCCAATTGAAACCGTTGAGATTGAGGATGTCGAAGGCGTTCGTGCTGTCAACATTCCGGCATCGGGCGATAGTGCGAAATTGATCCTCACTGGGGATCAGAATCTCGTCGATCTAAGTTATATCGTCCGGTGGCGGATCAATGATCTGGCGGACTTCAAATTCCAACTCGCCGAACCCATCGAAACGGTTGGTGAAGTGGCAGAGGCGGCCATGCGCGCTTCGGTCGCTGAAAAAACTCTCGATGCGACATTCACGGGTGCTGGTCGTGCCGAAATTCAACAGGCCGTGCGCGAGCGTATGCAGGAAACGCTTGATGCGTACCGAGCGGGCATCCAGGTCGTTGGTGTTGAAATTGCGAAAGCCGACCCCCCAAGCGAGGTCGTCGATGCGTTCCGCGATGTTTCTGTTGCTGAACAGAATGCCGATGCGGCGCGGAACCTTGCGCGCGGTTATGCCCAACAGACCATTGCTGGTGCCGAGGGTGAAGCCGAGGCGTTTGACAAGGTTTATGAGCAATATCGCCTTGCCCCAGAGGTCACCCGTCAGCGTCTCTATTACGAGACTATGGAGCGTGTCTTGGGCCAGACTGACAAAACAATCGTCGAGGCAGAGGGCGTAACGCCTTACCTGCCGCTTCCTGAATTGCGCCGCCGTGCGACACCGCCCGCGCCGATCACAGCGCAAGCGCAACCTACTGAACAGGGGCAATAATCATGGAAGCTCTCTGGAATAATTATCGCTGGGCGATCATCCTTGTAGGCCTCTTGATCATCGGCCTGATGATGAGTGCCTATATCGTGAACGAAGAGGAACAAGCCGTTGTTGTCCGTACGGGTGAGCCGGTGCGAACCGTCAACACACCCAACGGTGTCACCGGGCCTGGGCTCTATTTTCGCGTTCCATTGATCGAATCTGTTCGCAAAATTGAAAAACGCGTCCTCGATCTGGAAATGACTGACGAAGAAGTGCTTTCGAACGATCAGCAACGTCTGCTCGTCAACGCTTACGCACGTTTCAGGATTGTCGATCCACAGCGGATGATTGAACGTGCTGGTACGACAGAAGGCGTTCGTGTCGCTCTTGAACCGATTTTGAATTCGGCTCTTCGTCAGGAACTGGGACGCCGCACCTTTGCAGCTATGCTAACGGCGGAACGTGGCAATGCGCTTGCTAATGTGAAGGTCAACCTCGACCGCGAAGCTCGCCAATACGGCGCCGAAGTGATCGATGTTCAGATCAAGCGCACTGATCTTCCTTCGGGTAGACCACTGGAATCGGCTTTTCAACGTATGGAGTCAGACCGTGAACGTGAGGCGCGAACCATTCGTGCCCAAGGTACGCGTGATGCACGGATCATCCGCGCTGAGGCCGATGCCGAAGCTGCGCGGATTTTTGCCAACGCATTCGGCAAGGACGCAGGATTTTATGACTTCTACCGTGCCATGCAGAGTTACGACGAAACCTTCCGCAAGGCGCGTGAAGGCGAGAACGGTCGCGGCGAAAGCTCTATAATCCTGTCACCAGACAACGAATATCTGCAGCAGTTCAGAGGGCGACGTTAATCACAAGACTGTCCGACGAACCGTTGATCATTCGCTACCGACTACAAGCGTGTTCAATCACCGTTAAGTGCATCCCCGCTCAATGGAGATGCGTAGTTTTGAAATAGACCTGAGCTTGAAGCGGAGCCGATATCCGGTTGTTTCGGGCACTGAAGAAGGAAAAAGAGGACGTGAAAAACGTGCGGTATGTATATGGACTGACGAGCGCCCTACTTGTTGGAGGCGCGGCTGTTTCGCTGGTCTCCGGGCAGCCGGTTGGCGCACAGGTGGCGCAAAACGATACGAGCGTGATGAACAATGTGGTTCCGCGCGCAGGAGCACCGGCAAGCTTTGCTGATCTCACCGAGCAATTGCAGCCAGCCGTGGTCAACATCGCCACCCGTCAACGTGTCGAAGTCCAGAGCCGCAACCCGTTTCAAGGCACGCCTTTCGCGGAGCTGTTCAATCGCCGCCGCGGCCAACCGGCTCAGCCACAAACACGCGAAGCGCAATCGCTTGGTAGCGGGTTCATCATCTCCGCTGATGGTTTTGTCGTCACCAACAATCACGTGGTCACACCAAACAACCGCGCGACGCTTGAAGAAATCACCGTCACCATGCCTGATGGCACCGAATACGAAGCGGAGTTGATCGGCGCAGACGCTCAGTCGGACTTGGCGGTGCTGAAGATCAAATCTGGCAACACTTTCCCATTCGTAAAATTCGGCAATTCAGCTGAAACACGCGTTGGCGAATGGGTGGTCGCAATCGGCAATCCGTTTGGCCTTGGTGGGACAGTTACCAGCGGGATCGTGTCTGCGGTCTATCGTAACACAGGACAGGGCGGAGCATATGACCGCTACATTCAGACTGACGCCAGCATCAACCGCGGCAATTCGGGCGGTCCGCTGTTCGATATGCAAGGCAATGTGATCGGCATTAACAATGCGATCTTCTCGCCTTCAGGCGGCAGTGTCGGTATCGGTTTCGCAATCCCTTCGGAAATCGCTGCGCCAATCGTTGATCAGTTGAAAGAAGGTCAGGAAATCGAACGCGGCTTCCTTGGCGTTGGCCTTAACCCGATGACAGACGACTTTGCCGATTCACTTGGCCTGCCGGCCAATCGCGGTGAAATTGTGCAGAACGTCCAGGATGACAGCGCCGCAGACAAAGCTGGTCTGCGGGCTGGCGATATTGTGACCCGGATCAATGGCCGCGCTGTAACCAGCGAACAAACCGTATCTTACTTGGTCGCTAATCTCGCTCCAGGTACGCAAGTGCCTATCGAAATTCTACGTGACGGCGAGACCATTGCCGTCACCGCTGTTCTCGGAAAACGTCCGAGCGAAGAGGAATTGATCCAGCAACAACAGACCTTCGACCCGGATTCCGAAGAACCGATGGATCCGGATGAAACGGATGCGACTATCGCAGAAAAGCTCGGACTTTCGGTGCTCGAAATGACGCCTCAAATCGCTCGCTCGCTTCGAGTTGACGAGGATACAGTGGCACTGGTTATCGGCCAGGTAGATCCGAATTCGGACGCTGGCCGCAAGGGTCTTCGCCGCGGTGACCGACTTCTTTCGGTCAACAACGCGCCGCTCGCGACAATCGAGCAGTTGCGCACCGCAATCGCAGATGCCGAAGCCAACGATCGTGAAGCGCTACTCTTCCGCGTGCAGCGCCGCAACGATCCGCCGCGCTTCCTGCCAATCCGCCTGCGTTAAGTCGGACGACAACCAAACAAAGAGAAGGGCGCTGAGGCATCTGCCTCAGC